>CAZDAY010000007.1:2825-19666 GCA_964503435.1 uncultured Treponema sp. | reverse complement strand
TATATTTTTAATTTGTATTTAAATAATAATTAAATTCGTCATTAATAAAACAATATTAGATTACGTCGATTTTGTTTCAGTTTTCATACTGACAATAAGCGCAAATTTTGTAAAAACTCACTTTATTTGAAATTGAAGTTAATTTTATATTTTGACCTTTATATTCTGAATAATTTTGAACTGTCAGATTTTTGAAAATTTTTTCCGCTTCATTTTCGCTGGCATTATCATTTTCATAAGGCAAACTTTGTGCAAAAAAAATTTTTTGATTTTCAGGAGATTTTATTTCAATAAGAACTTCTTTTCTTGTGTAAGACGAAGCAGAAGATGATTCGATTTTTGGCGCAACCGGCGGTTTTTTGTCAACAGAAACACTAGTACTCACCTTTCCTTGAAAAATGTTTTCGTAATAAACAGAAAAACTTAAATCTTTTGTAAAATCATCACCAGAAAAAGTATCAACTGTAATTGAACTAAAGAAATTTTGAGGAATTTTATAGTCCTGAATGGAATTGTCTGGCGCAAAATAAAATTTATTATCTTCGGGAATTGAAATATTTATTGAAGAATTTTCATTTTTCTGTATTTTAACATTTGGTTTTGGCGGCAGAATGATTTCTTGAACAGGATTGCCTTCTTCGTACGCAATAGATTGCCAGCGGATTGTATGTTTTACACTTCGATCCAATTTTTTTTCATTTAAATCCAGGCCCCAAAAATCATCATCAATCTGATAAATTAAATTTTTGCCAGTGAATTTAAAATATTCCCAGTCACGAATTTCAAATGGCACAGTTCGCGAAATTAGCGGCAAAGAATTATTTTGAATATTTTCCTGTGGCACAATGTGAAGGACAAAATGAAACATTGCATCGTTTTTGTCGCTAATACTTATGGGAACGTAGCGCTCAATTAAATTTTGTGAATCAATGTTTAAATTTTGCGCTTTTAAGTAAGGCATTAAATTATTGTCAGTTGAATATAAAAATTCATCTGGAAGATAAAATTCTGTTCCTGAATAAAAACGTTTTATAGGATTTTCTTTTATTGACTGAATAAAATTGTAACCTGTGGAATTTGCGTTATATGTAAAATTTTTTACAGAATAATTTATTGTAAAATCAGAACGTTTTCCGTCTTTGTCTAGCGCAGTGATTTTTAAAACAACATTATCAGTTTCATCAATTAAAACCGGTCCGTCATATGCAAAACCTGAAACTAATGGATCAGAACCACTTAGTGAATAATAAAGTTCCACAGAATCATCATAATTTAAAACTAAGGCTTGCAAATTTCCCCAAGTTCCTTCGCGTGGACTCAGAATGTCTTTTTTAGAAAATGCATAAATTTTTAGAGAAAAAATCAAAAATACAAAAATCAATACAAATTTTTTTAAAAAAATTTTCATTTGCAATCCTAAAATATCATCAAAAAACTAATTTTTATTTTGCGGATGAAATAATGGTCCTAAAACTCCACGAAGTTCTGGATATGTTTTGTAATAATTTTCTTCGAGTTCAGGATCAGTTAATCCAACAAGTTCGTGGCTGTTGTAATTTATCCAAGGATTTTGGTCAGGATTTTCTATATCAAACTTTCGGCACCAATAATCTGGTTTTATAGGGCCTTGCTCCTTATACGAATAAATTTTGTAATCGTGAACAACAACTTTTATGTTTTCTCGCGGAACTCCTTTTTCAAGGAAAATTTTAACAAGAAAATTTAAAGTTCTGCCAGAATCGTAAATATCATCAACAAGCATAACTTTATCGCCTGCTCTAAGATAATCTGGAGAATATGTCCAGCCGTCAATTCTTATGGCTTCTTGTTTTGAAACATCAGTATAACTTCTTGCAACAACTGCCGCATACAAAACAGGCTTGTGCCCTTTTTCCAAAGCGACCTTATAATATTCGCTTATTACATTTGCCATATATGCACCGCCCCTAAGAGACGCATAAATTACATCTGGAACAAATTTATCTTCCTTGTAAATTTTATGACAAAGTTTTAGTGCGTTGTTTCTAACTTCATCAAACTGCAAAAATTCTTTCATTTTATTCCTCATTTTAGCATTTCGCCGAAAATATTTTGTACGTTATTTAAATACTGTTTCAAAAAAGATTGAAAGTTTCTTTTATTTTAGCCCAAATTTTGAATTTTTGGAATAATACAAAAAAAAAATCTGCGCTTAACAAAATCTGATTAAAATTTTATTTTGAAAGAGCAAATTTTTTATTTTGTAAAAGCATCTTCTTGAAGTAAAACATTAGTTTTCAAATTTTTTAAATCCGGTGTTTTTTCAAAATTTTCTTTTTTCTTTTGACTTTTAGATTCTAAACCTTTTGTGTCATTATGTTCTAAGACTTTTTGTTTTTTGAATTTTACAGAAATTTTGTCCTTTACATAATCAACTGTAAGTTCTTTAGAATTTTCGTTTTGATTATTTTCCAAATTTTTATTCGAAAGCAAAAGATTTGCAATAGAATCTTCAATTTCACGCTGAATTAAACGACGCATTGGACGGGCACCCATTGAAGGTTCATAACCGTTGTCAACTAAATAATCTCGGGCTGCTTTTTTCAGTGTAATTTTGATGTTTTTTTCAGCAAGACGCTCCTGAAGTTCTTTTAACTGAATGTCCAAAATTGAACTTACTTCCTCACGATTTAAAGCATTAAATACAACAATATCATCAATACGATTTAAAAGTTCCGGCGACATAATGCGCTTAAGTTCTTCCAAAGCACTTGACTTTATATCCTCGTAGGAAAGCAAACCTTCTTTTGCCGTAGAAAATCCCATTCTTGATTCAGCGGAAATTTCTCTTGCGCCAGCGTTACTTGTCATAATTATAATTGTATTTCTAAAACTTACCGTGTGCCCCAAATTGTCGGAAAGTTCACCTTCTTCTAAAAGTTGAAGCAGAAGATTGTAAACATCGTGATGAGCCTTTTCAATTTCATCTAAAAGCACAACTGAATATGGATGTTCACGCACGGCTTCAGTTAACATTCCGCCTTCTTCATAACCAACGTATCCAGGAGGCGAACCTACAAGACGGGAAGCATTTTGTTTTTCCATATAATCACTCATATCAACGCGGATAAGAGCATCTTCTGTTCCAAACAGAAATTTTGCCAGAGTTTTTGCAAGCTGAGTTTTTCCAACACCAGTCGGACCTAAGAAAATAAAAGAACCAATCGGTCTTTTTAAAGATGAAACACCAGAGCGGCTTCTTCTTACCGCAGAACTTATAAGATTTACAGCTTCATCCTGACCAATAACTTCTTTGTGAATTTCATTTTCCATGTTTATGAGTCGTTCACTTTCATTTTCATCAAGCTGCTCAACATCAATTCCTGTCATTTTGCTGATAACAGAAAGCACATCTTTTGCATTTACACGACGCTTCTCTAAATAATTTGCATTTTTCCATTCTTGATTTAATTCATCAAGTTTTGATTTTAGAGAAGTCACCTTATCGCGAACAAATGCCGCTTTTTCATAATCCTGATTTGCAACCAATTCACGTTTTTGTGCAGAAAGTGAATCAATAGTTTTTTCAATTTCTTCTATTTCCGGAGGACGAACATCGCTCGTAATTTTTTTTACAGCGCCAACTTCATCAAGAATATCAATGGCTTTGTCTGGCAAATAACGCTCAGAAATGTATCTTGTAGCACATTTTACAATCAGCGGAATTACATCATCATCGTAAACAACCTGATGAAATTCTTCGTATTTTGATTTTAAGCCCAGAAGAATTTTTTCTGTGTCAGTTTCGCTTGGTTCTTGAACATTAACTTTTTGGAAACGCCTTGAAAGTGCCTGATCCTTTTCAAAATATTTTCGATACTCTTTTGTTGTTGTAGCACCGAGGATTTGCAATTCGCCACGACTCAATGCAGGTTTTAACATATTGCTTGCATCCATAGAGCCTTCTGGTCCGCCAGCCCCGATTATTGTATGCATTTCATCAATAAAAAGAATTACATTTTTTGCTTCACGGATTTCTTTCATAATTCTTTTCATTCGCTCTTCAAATTCACCGCGATACTTTGTTCCTGCAATCATAGCCGCAAGATCTAAAACCAGAACTTTTTTATTTATAAGTTGACGAGGAACCTTGTTGTTTGCAATTTTTTGTGCAAGACCCTCAACAATCGCTGTTTTTCCAACGCCTGGTTCGCCAACAAGAATAGGATTGTTTTTTGTCCGTCGGCATAAAATTTGTATAACACGCATAACTTCTGTTTCGCGACCAATCACTGGATCAAGAAGATTATTTTTTGCGTCGTCAGTTAAATCTCTGCAAAAAGTGCCAAGCATAGAATCCTTACGAATTTTACGCTGAGAAGAACCGTCAGCCATTAAAGGAATTCCATTTGAATTTTTATCTTTTGAATAAAAGCGCTCATCTTTTGCCGAAGAAGGAATTTTCTTTTCAACTTCAAGAACTGTATTTCGTGCCTGAGAATAAGAAATTGCCGCACGCTTAAAATACTGGTTTACAATTGATTTTTCTTCAACTATTGCCGCAAGCAGAAGATGTTCAGTTCCAACATAATCAAGACCCATAGAATCTGCCTGAAAAGAAGCATTTTCTAAAAGGCGATCAAGGCGCGCTGTTCTAGGCAAGGTCGACATATTTTGAGACGGAATTTGGCCAGGCAATGACTGTTCTATAGCCAGTTGCATTGTAAGCACATTTATTCTGAGTTGCAGTAAACTCACGAAAGCAAGTCCATCCGCAGATTTTAAAATAGCCAAAATAATATGTTCTACATCAAGTTCTTTGCTGCCGAGTTTATACGCTTCATCCTGACCTAACGCAAAAAGTAAGCGCTGAACTCTAGGAGAAAAATTCTTTTTCATAAATTGCCCCCAAGTCAAAATTTAATAAAAATTCAAACTGAAAGATTTACATCTTGAAATGCTTCTTGTAATAAAATCGCTCTAAGCCGCTCAATTTTCTTTTCCTGATTATCCAAAATATCTTTTTCAAACTTAAAGTTTTCGCTGTTCATTACAAATTCCAAATGCCCATCCTGTATTTTTAAAAGTAATGCACACAAAGATGAATCGTCAATTCCTGTAAGAAGATTTAAATCTTTTCCTAATTTTACGCCGCTGATAATTTCAATCGCTTCCCTTTTTGAAAGAAAAATGCTGCTTTTAGCAAGATAAAGCGATCTGTACATAAAATTTTTTATAAGGCTGGGATAATTTTTTTGCATATCTTCGCGTGCCCTGCGTTCCATATCAATAAGTTTTTTACATTCCGAAGAAATTGATGCAATTTGATCAAATTCGCTGCCTTCAGAACTTTGCCTTGTAGAAATATCATAAAATGAACCCAAAGATGTTCCTGCAAAACCAAATCCATTGATATTTTCCATTCCGCCAGGTCCATAAGGAGCTGTAAAATTTATATTTTTGCTTTCAAAACTTTGAACAATAGAATTTATTTTTTGCGCCATAGAAAGTCCCACAAGATGCATTCTCGCAGAAAGTTTCATTCCGCTTCCGCTGTCCAAAATAGAAGCGTTTAAATATCCAAAATCATAACTTGCGGCAAACTGAATTATATTTTGCAACTGATCATCCGTAGTTTTAACCTGCGAAAAAACCTGATCAAAATTAAATCCAGAAGTAAAAGATGAAATTCTTAAATGATCTGTTGAATTAACAGTGCAGCACAACTTTCCGTCATTTCGAATCAAAATTGCTGTGTTATTCAAATTTCCTGAATCCAGAATTCCACGCTCTTCCATAATTTTGACGCTGGTTTTATCCATATTATCAACCAAAACTGACTGATATTCATCACCATTTTCTATTTTATTAAAAGCATCAATAACAATTGAAAGAATTCTTTGTGCTTCCAGAGGATGAAGTTGTGGCGTAAACTGAAAATTTGCAAGGTTTCTAGCAAGACGCATTCTTGTAGAAACAACAACATCCTGTTCATTTCCCGGAATTAAATACCATGGATTATTTAGAGATTCTTCTGTTTTTTTTTTCATTAAGATTCCTCGCTAGAAAAACTTTCACCAGATGAAACAGGATTTTTTTCAAGAGCCTTTAAATAATCGCGATACATTGCCGCTTTTTCATAATCTTCGTGCTGAACTGCAACATTCAATTTGTTTTGCAAAGCAATTCTGTCGGTTAGCACAGAATGAAACGAAGAAAGTCTGGCTGGCATTGTGCCCTTATACAATTCCTTTGCGCCATTTTTATTGAGGAAAAAACGTATTTCATTTTTAAAAACCGCATAGCATTCTGGACAACCAACCTTACCAGTTCGCTTTATTTCTCCAAGTTTTCGTCCGCAAACCGGACAAAGCCGATTGTTTATTTCAGCAAGTTTTTTTGCAGTTTCTGATAATTCGTTAAAAAGATTTACAACAGAACTTTCCAGATTTCTAGGATCCGGCCCAATTCCTCTTTCCAAAGCACATTCTGTACAAATATTTATTTTCTTTTTTTGACCTTGAGCATTTAATTGTTCCAAATAAATTGTCGCTTCATTTTTTTTACAAAAATCACAAAGCATTTTTTCACCTCTTTTTAATTTGCAAAAAAGCCATTTAGGCTGTCTAATAAGTTTAAAAAGTATCGGTCATTGAGTATTTAAACAATACTCAGCAAGCACCTGTCTTTAACGATTTTCTATGTTACAGATTCTGAAAGCAGTTCAGAATGACAGTAATCTTCTCTTATTTTAAATTAGTAAATTTCTTTAAATTCAGCAAACTTTGCTTCACATTTTAATTTAACACAGTTTAGACTTTCCGCAAAGTGTTAATAGGTTTTTCTTTTCCAGCCTTAATTGAAGGAAGTGCAGCCATAATCATCGACAAAACAAGCGTAAAAACACTCATCAAAATAAGTTTTTGAACAGGAATATTTACAGGAATTTTCTGCAAATAATACTCTGGATTTAAAATATGAACATTTGCATTCACAACATCTTTTGAGTAAACAAGAATATTAAAAATGTTTACAAAAAAATTCGCAATGTTTTCAAAAAATTTTATAATTTCATTCACATTTACAGAAACAAAAAGTCCTATTGGAAGTCCAAACAAAAGTCCGCCTAGTCCACAAGAAGTACCTGCAATCAAAAAGGCAAAACTTATTCCAAAAGAAGTCGCGCCTGTACTTTTTAAAATTGCAATTTCTTTTTTGCGTTCCATAACCAGCATTACAACGCCAGAACTTATATTTATGCTTGCTGCCAGAAGAATAACCAAAACAATCAGCAATAAAAGCGCCTTTGTTGATGAAAAATTTTCAAACTGCGAGCGATTTGCTTCGTCCCAGCGAATTACGTAAGAATTTTCAAAAGATTTTTCTGAATACAAAAAATTCTGCACATCATTTTGAAGTTTAAAAAGTTTTTGATTTTCAAATGTAAAATCTGAAGAAAATCCAATAGAAAATTGACAAGAATTTAAAGCCAGATTTTTAAAAGCACTTTCGATTGGAATAAAAATCCACAAAGCGTCAAGTTCCTGATATCCGCAAGAAACAATTCCTTTTACAACAAATGAACTCAACTTTGGCACAACGCTTTGTCCTACGCGATTTATTGTTATAATTCTAAACGAATCTCCGACTTTTAAATTTAAAACTTCGCTTAAATGCCTTCCGATTATTGCATCATTTTGATTTTCAAAACTTCTTTCACCGTCAATCAATTCAAAATACTCATTAAAGCCCTTGTCAGTTTGAAAAAGATTTTTTTCTACAGCCCGAATATAAGCGCCACTTCTGTAATTTTTTCCAGCCACAAGTGCAGAACACGAAATTTCTGGATAAGATTTTTGAATTCCTGAAATTTCTTCTATTTTTTGTGAAAAATTTTTAATTTCCTGATAAGAAGATTTTTGCCAGGCAGAATCTTCTACGTAAATTTGAAGATCGTGGCTTGAAAGTTCAATCATTCTGTGCGTAATTCCATCAATCATTCCTTCGCTAACCGTCAAAATTGCGACAAGAGGAATTAAACTTATTCCAATACAAATCATTGCACCAAATAAAGATTTTGTTCCTCTTGAAATATTTGATTTTTTGGGAAAAACAATTCTTTTTGCATACAGAAAACTTGCTACCAAATTCATACTAAAATTCCATTTTCAAGAAAATATTTTACGCTTCCCTTTTCAGCAAGTTTCATATCGTGAGTTACCATAATTAAAGTTTTGTCATATTTATCTGCCATGCTAAAAAGTAAATCTCCAATTAAAACTGAATTTTCTGGATCCAAATTTCCAGTCGGTTCGTCGGCAAGAATCAAATTTGGTTCATTGATTAAACTTCGGGCAACTGCAACTCTTTGTCTTTCTCCGCCAGAAAGTTCTGAAGGCAAGTGATTTAATCTGTCTTTTAATCCAACTTCAACCAGAAGATTTTCTGCTTTTTCAAGAGCAATTTTTTTGTTTGTACCAATCATATAAGAAGGCAAAAAAACATTTTCCAGCGCAGTAAAATCTGGCAGTAAATAATGAAACTGAAAAATCAAACCCAAAGTTTTTTGACGAAATTGCGTAAGCTGCCGCTCGTTCATTAAAGTTAAATCTTTTCCTTCGATAAAAACTTTTCCAGAACTTGGATTATCTAAGGCACCAATAATATGCAGCAAAGTTGATTTTCCAGAACCGCTTTGTCCTACAATTACACATTTTGAACCTTTTTCAACTTTCATATTCAACTTTTTTAAAATCCGAAGATTTTCGTTTTCAGAAGAATAAATTTTTTCCAAATCTTTTATTTCTACAATAAATTCTTTGTTTGTATCACTCATCTCTAAGAACCTCAATAATTGACATTTTTAAAACATCACGACTTGCAATCGCTGAAGCAATCAACGCTGACAAAATCCCAAAAATAAAAATCATAATTACTTCTGACGGAATTATTCTGGCTGGAATTCTACCGTAAGTTGCAAACATTGGATTTTCACGAACGTAATAAATATTTTTCGGATTAAAAATATAAGAAATTACAACTTGCGAATAATATTGAATTTTTGACATAAGCATAAAAAATGAATCCATATTTACGCTTAAAAAAAGTCCTAGCAAAAGTCCTGGAAGAGCGCCAGAAAATCCTGTTAAAAATCCCTGAACAATAAAAACATTTTGGATTTCATTGCTTGATGCACCAAAAGATTTTAAAACCGCAATTTCAGTTTTTCTTTCAAACACAAGTTTTTTCATTCCGTTGTAAATATTTATTGAAACCACAACAAAAATCAAAAGCACAACAAGAAAAAGTATATTTTTTTCCATTCTAAGTGCTCCAAAAAAACTTTTATTAAATTCGCTAAAACTTACGCAATTTGCATCTGGAAATTGATTTTTTACAAAAGTTCTGAAAACTGAATCCTGTCTTGAATGATTAAATTTTATGCCATAAATTCGTTCAGAAGATTCTCCAAAATATTTTTTTGCTTCGTCAATATTTATAAACGCATAAGAAGAATTTATGTCCGCATATCCAGAATAAAAAATTCCTTTTACAGTAAAAATTCGATTTTGAGAAAGCAAGGCAACATCAGAAGAACCACTTAAAGCCGTAATATTTACTTTTTGTCCAACACGAACGCCAAGTTTTCTTGCAATACTATTTCCGATGATTATTGAATTTTCTTCAGATAAATCAAAACTGCCGGAAAAAACATTCAGTTCGCTTTTGAAATTTTCATCATCGCAAATATTTTGTGGAACCGCCCGCACTAAAACAGGACTTTGTTCAGTTAATTTTTTTGTGTCAGTCATAAGACCTTGTGCTTCATAAAACGCAGTAAAATTTCTTACAATTTTTTGAGAAGCACAAAAATCTTCAAAATCAGCAAATTCATTTTCTTCTAAACCGCTTACTCGCGTGTGATAAGAACTGATTTCCATAATTGCGTCAATAAAACTTCGCTGAAATCCATTCATAACGCTCATTACAACAATTAAAGCCATAACGCCAAAACAAACACCCAAAGATGCAAGTTTAGAACTTACAGCCGTTCTTCCTTTGCGATCAACCTTGCTGATTCTTTTTGAAACAAAATATATCCAGCGAAAATTATTATTCATGCTAAAAATTATTCTCCAAATTTATAATTTTACTTGAAATTTTTACATTATTTTCATAGCGAGATTCAACTTTTATATTGTTATCAAAATATGCAGTTTCCACATAATCCTGAGAATTTAAATATTGAGTTTTTAATCTAAGCACATTATTTTCGTAATATTCAAAATCAGGATTTTCATTTTCTGATGAATATTTGTAAACATATCTTTTTGACAGGCGCGAAATTGCATCAAGAAAATTGTCCGTTTTATAATAATTGATTTCTCTGTACTGAACAATTCGTTTTTCTTCATCATAATCTATTGCTGAATTTTGAATTCTAGTGTGATTTCCATTTTTATCAACTGAAAATTTTTGACTTCTAAATGGCAGCAAATTTTCATTGTACAAAATCAGCGTTAATGTGTTTTCTTGAAAATCTTCGACAGTTTTTCGAGTCGTTTTTATAATTGATTTTGCAGATTGTGCATCAAATTCTTCTTCGTAAGAAAATGTTGTTTTTTTGAGCATTGTGGCATTTTCGCTGTTTTCTGCATTTTTCCATTCAACAATTTCAGTTAAGCGCGAATTTTCGTCATAAGAATTTAAAGTAAAAGTTTGAGAATTTACGCTTACAAGTGATTTTTTTGCATCTTTTGAATTTAATTCTAATTTTTCTTCACCAAATTCAAAAAGCCGGATTTTATTTAATGAATTTTTTAAAATATTTTGCGCTGTAAGTTCTTGATTTTCTGCGTCTTCTTGATTTTGCTGATTTGTAAAATTTTCTGCATTTTCGTCAGAATTTTCTAAAAAAAGTGCGTTTTGTTCATTTTCCTGAAAAGATTTATTGTTTTGCAAAAATTCTATAAGTTCCTGGCGCAAAAGAAAATTTTTTCTTTCATCAGGATTTGGCTTTACGAGATTTAAAAGTTTTTGCTGACGAGGATAAATTACAGGCAGCAACAAGTAAAATGACAAAATTGCACTTGCGATATTCATTTTTTACAAACCAAGAAATTCGTTCAAATAAGTTTCACAGTCAAATTCACGAATATTTTCGTATTTTTCGCCATCACAAACATACAAAATTGGAATATTTAATTCTTTTCCAATAGAAATTAAGCAACCACCTTTTGCAGTAGAATCGTATTTAGTAAGAACTATTGCATCAATTCCAACGGCTTCGTTAAAAACTTCTGCCTGGCGAACAGCATTTTGGCCGGTTGTAGAATCAATTACAAGAATTTTATGATAAAAATTTTCATCCGCTTTGGATTTTGCAATTCTGTCAATTTTTTTGAGTTCATTTACAAGATTTTCTTTATTGTGAAGTCGACCGGCAGTATCTGCAAGAACAAGTCCGCCGCCATTTGACTTTAGCGCTTCACAGGCATCAAAAACTACGGCACTTGGATCGCTGCCCATTTGATGTTTTACAACCCGAATTCCGAGACGTTCACCGTGCATTGAAATCTGGTCAACCGCCGCTGCTCTAAAAGTATCAGAAGCGGCCATTATTACATTAAAACCTTGATTTGCGTAAAGTTTTGCCATTTTTGCAACAGAAGTTGTTTTTCCAACGCCATTTACGCCCAAAACCATAAAAACATTTACCTTTGATTTGTCAATTTCGATTTGCGCTTTATGAATCATTTTAGAAAGAAGATTTTTCAGTTCAAGAGAAATTTCTTCCTGAGCATTTATTTTTTTTTCTTTACAAATGATTTCTAGTTCATCAACAATTTCAACTGCATTTTTTGCGCCAATATCACCTTCAATAAGAGCGTCAGTTAATTCTTCAAAATATTCTTTTGGAGCCGATTGAAAAAATCCGAACAGAGATTTAAATTTTTGTGCAAATGATTGTTTTGCCATTTTTTTTTCCTCACAAACGATTTTATTTTACCTTTGAGAATTTTTGTTGATTTTTATGACTTCTGTTGTGCCAGCGGAATTTTCTGTTGAAGTCGCGGAATTCTCTGCTGACTGAAAATTTTCTGTTGTGCCCGAAACATCTTCTGCTGACTGAAGATTTTCTGCTTCGGCAGCGGAATTTTCTGTTGAAGTCGCGGAATTCTCTGCTGACTGAAAATTTTCTGTTGTGCCCGAAACATCTTCTGCTGACTGAAGATTTTCTGCTTCGACAGCGGTATCTTTTGTGCCACCAGAATTCTCTGTGCCTGCCCCGAAATCTTCTGCTTTAGCGCCAGAATTTTCTGTGCCATCAAAATCCACAGAAAAAGTTTCCAGTTCATAAGATTTATCAAGTGCCTTTTGAATTTGCTCCGGACTTACAATCTTTGCACTTTTTGGCAGAACTGAATTTGCGGCAATAAGATATCGTGCAATTTCATAAATAAAAAATCCGGCAGCCACACCTGTTAACGCCACACTTCCATAATAAATTGCATTCCATGTAGAAACCTGACTTGAGTCAGATAAAAAACCTGCACTATACGCTCTGTTTGCAGAAAGCGCCCTTCCATTTGAATACAAGGTTAACGGAAGCGATAAAACTAATGCAGAATATGCCCTGTAAGTCCAAATTCGTCTTTTTTCAATTACAGCCTGATTATCCTGAGGAACTGCCTTAACTGCAAGTAAATTTTCAGTATTTTGAATCGAAGACGGAATATAATAAAAAAATGAAAGTTCACTGCCACTTTCATCTTCTACAACTGTCTTTTTATTACCTTTTTCATCTTCAATCGTTTTTTTTACTTTTTTTACAGAACGTTCATTTGAAATAAATTGGCCTAAAACATTTTGTCCGTTTACAGTTATTGAAGTGCCAACAATTCCATTTCCAGCCGCGCCCAAATATTCTCCGTTTGCATAAAATTTTCCGACCGTTGGATTTAAAAGATTAAAACTTAACTGATTCATATTTTCTGAATTCAGATTCACGTAAACCATAAATTTATTTTCGCCGTAAAAATTATAATCAAAACTTTTTGAAAGATAACCTTCACATTCAAACTGAATTTTATGAATGCCAGACGGAACAATTATTTTTTCAGGAATTCCAGTGTAAACCAATCCATCAACAGAAATTTTTACATTATCAGCAATTTCCGGAGGATTTAATGTAAAATAAATTTCTATTGGAAAACTGTTTGTAATTAAAGGCACAAGTCTCGAAGCAAGATTTTGTGCAACTGTCAAAATATCATCAAGAGAACCAACTTCAGTTACGCTTCCGTGCAAATTTTTTCCAGGATAAACATAAAGATGAACCGTAACAGAAAGATAATTTCCATAAGTTGTAATTTCTCCAGAAATCAATCCGTTTATTTTTGCATCCAAAAGTGATTTTTCAAAATCATAAGAATTAAATTCCATTCCTTTCGCTTCAAAAAGTACATTTTCGCTGTCTTTGTATAATTTTACACTTTCGTTTTGACCTTGAATTTCTTCAGTTTTTTCTCGACCAAAAAATTTTGAAAGTGAAACAAAAAAATCTCTTGAAACTTCTTGATTTTCATCATTTTGATTTAATGTGCTTTGTTTTAAATTTTGGGTTTGCTTTAAATTTTCATCAATTTTATCTTGAATTTCTTTGATTTTCTGATTTGCAAGTTCAACATTTCTGGCAAGTCTTTTTGAATCTTTTGAAGAAATTACAATACTGTCGCGAGTTTTTACTTCTTTTGATAACTGCAAAAAAAGTGAAAGACGTTCAGTTGTTAAAGTGTTAAGATTTCGCTCTAAAATTTCTTCTTTTGGACTGAAACGCGTAAGTTCAGAAATTATTTGTTCAAGAATCAATTTTGGCAAAAGTTCCGCCTGAGATTTTTGAAAATCACTTCGTTCAATATTATCTGGAATAAAAGTAAATTTTTGAGATGCTAAAATCCAGTCATCTGCACTTAAAAAATCAAATGCAAATAAAATTAAAAGAAGAAAAACTGTCAGTTTTTTTAAGGATTTTAAATGTCTCATAAAAATTCCTATTCATCATCTGAATCATCATCAACAAGTGGCAAACCTTTCCATTTTGCAGAAAGATATGCGTCTAAAAATCCATCAATATCGCCGTCCATAACACCCTGAATATTACCAACAGAATATTTTGTTCTGTGATCTTTGACCATTGTGTAAGGCTGGAAAACATAAGAGCGAATCTGGCTTCCAAACGAAATATCTTTTTTTTCGCCAGCAAATTTTTCATTTTCCTTTTCTTTTTGTTCTTTGTAATATTCGTAAAGTCTTGAGCGCAAAATACTCATTGCCGTAGCACGATTCATCAACTGGGAACGTTCACTGTCGCAAGCAACAACAATGCCGGTTGGAATATGAGTAAAGCGAACCGCCGATTCTGTTTTGTTAACATGCTGACCGCCTTTTCCGCCAGAACGATAAGTGTCAACACGCAAATCTTTTGGGTCAATATTAACTTCAATACTGTCGTCTAAAACCGGAAAAACAAAAACCGAAGCAAAAGATGTGTGTCTTCTGGCATTAGCGTCAAACGGAGAAATACGAACTAAACGATGAACACCAGCCTCGCCCTTTGTGTAGCCGTAAACATAAGGACCAGAAATTCTCATATTGATTGATTTTAATCCACCTTCAACTTCTTCTTGAGAAAGAACATCCACTTTATAACCATGACGTTCTGCCCAACGCTGATACATTCGGCTTAACATAAAAGTCCAATCACAAGCTTCTGTTCCGCCAGCGCCCGCATGAACTGAAAGGAAGCAATCATTTTTATCAACTTCATCAGAAAGCAAATTTAAAATACTCTGGTGCTCAAACTGAGACTTTGCCTTGTTGTAAAGTTCCGAAAGTTCTTTTTCTACGCTTTGATCTTGTTCTTCCATGCCAAGTTCGTACAAGGTTTCCATATCTTCAACTTGACTTTTTAATTCCTGCCAGGGTTCAATTTTTCCTTTTAAGATTTTAATGTCATTCATAATTTTTGAAGCTTTTGCATTATCGTCCCAAAAACCATCAGCATTAGTTAAAGCTTCTTTTTCAGCAATTTTTTTATTTATATCATCAGTGTCAAGGCGATTAAAAACTTCTTCAACATCGTGTTTTAAAGTTTGAATTGGTTCTTTTAAATCTTCAAGCATTTTTTTTCTCCACAAGTTATCAAATTAATTTTACTGATTTTCAAATTTAGCGATTTTAACATTACAAATTTCGATATTTCGATGAAGTCACAAAACTCGAATTTTATAACATAGAAATTTGTCAAAAAAAAACAGATACTGAAACAAATTCAGCATGACAAATTTTTCAAATTTAAAAAGTCGTCACTTTGGCGAAAGATTTTTTTTAGATTGATTTTTTTTGATTTCCGCACTTTTAAACTGACAGCGACGCCACTTTTTTTGTTTAAGTTCTGTAATTACAAACATTCCGTTTATTGGAAACTGATAAAATCTAATTGTGTCATAATAATCAGTAATACTATCTATATTTTTTTTTAGTGAACTTAAAGAACTTTCTGCAAAATTCATATTTTCCCAACAAAATTTTTGAACTTTCTTAAATCCAAATTGAGACAGAATGCTAAAAATTGCTTCCCCACTATCAACACTTCCAGATTCTACTATTACTGAAACAAACATATTTAATAGAATAGTTTAATCAGATTATCTTGTCAAACCGTCAAAATTCATAGACAATTTATATATGAAACATTTGAATTTTTGCAAGGTTAAAAGATTTCTTTTAGTTTTTTTGTTTTTTCTGACATTTGGCTCTATTAAAATTTTTTCTCAAAGTACAAGTCCTTTGGTTTACGGAATTGAAGCTTTGGGCGTTTCAAATTCAATCATTACGATTTCATGGAATTTGCCGCTTAAAACAGAAAATTCTTACATAAATTCTCTTATGATTTTTCGTGATGCAAGACCAATTACAAGTTATTCGCAAATTTTGGATTTACAGCCAATCGCAACGCTTCCGCATGGTGCTGTAAGTTATAATGATAATGTTGAAGATTCGCGCGATTATTATTATGCAGTTATTTCTATTACAAAAGAAGGAAATTTTGAAAAAGAAGAACTTTATTATGATGAAGAATTAGATGCACCGCAGGTTCTTAGCGACGGAACTGTTTACGCTTTAGTTTTGCCGGGAGTAAATGCAACTGTGTATGGAGCAAAAACTAAATCCAGAAGCAGAACAATAAATATTCCTGAACAAAAATCCGAAGAAACAAAAAAAACTTATGAAGGAAACACTTTAAGAGAGCAGCCATTGCCTTTTATTGATGTTCTTGGTGATGAAATTAAGCACGAAAGCCAGATTAGTGAAATTGCAAAAAACAAGGCACTTTCTCTTACCAAAAATTCTAAAATTCAAAAAAATATTCTTGAGCCTTACGTTTTTGAAGAAGATTTAATTAGTCCGGCTGGCGGAGATGAATATCTTTTGTTTGAAGTTTTACGAACATCTTTTATTAAGCAAAATTATACAAAATCTATTCAGGATTTAAATAATTTCTTAGCACAAAATCGTAATGAAAAAGTTTCGCAAAGAGCCCGATTTTATTTAGGAGAATCTTATTATTACACAGGAAATTACGAAATGGCACTTACAAAATTTCTTGAACTGCAAGACATTTATCCTTCTGTTTCACGAAAATGGTCAGAAAGTACATTAGATTTGTGGGAACCAAAATAATGCAATGGTGATTGTACTTCGACAGACTCAGCAAGTGCAATATCGAAAGCAAAAATTTGTAAAAAAACTGACGGTTCGTGCAGTGGACTTGCACTTTGAACAGTAAACTGGCGGTT
>CAZDAY010000007.1:0-2725 GCA_964503435.1 uncultured Treponema sp. | reverse complement strand
TGCAGTGGACTTGCACTTTGAACAGTAAACTGGCGGTTCCAAAGTTGAGTCGCAGTTTAAAAGTCAAGCGCTGGTTTGCAAAATAAAACCGACGCTTAAACAAAATTACTGGGAAATATTTTGAATCAGCCTTAAAAGTTCAGATTCTTCGAGATTTGTTTTTAAATCTTCTTTTATACGCTCCAGTTGTGCTGCCCTTGCTTCGCTGCTTGCAATTTCGCCAAGATTATTTGCCGCCGGGCGAGTATCGTTTGCAATGTTTCCCTGAGAATTTTCTGAACTTGAAGAATTTTCTTTTACCAAAACAACCTCGTCGCCAACATTCATCGTGTCGTAGAAACCGTTTTTTGTATATTCGCCCTCAGAAATTTCTTCGTTAACGCGAGTAAGATTTACAGTTCCCAAAAACGCATTTGATTTATAAAAAATTCCAGGTCCAGAATCGTTTGTTACAATAGAACCTTTTTTTACAAGATCAAATTGAGCGCCATTTTCAATTCCATCATTTTTCCCTAAATCAATTAAAACTGTTGTGCCACTAGTTTTTAAAATTTTTCCGCGGATTGGAAGAATATCTAAAACTGACTGTCTGAAACTGCGCAAACTTTTTGCAATTCTGTCATTTCCTGTTCTGTAAATATGAATTGAACTTGTTAAAGTGCCTGTCCTTTGCGAATAAACATTTGCATCAATTCTAACGCTTCGCTCCGTTTCACTGGCAGTTAAAATAACAAAATAATCCCGATTGTTTTCGCGAGCATTTCTAAAAGCATCAGCAAAACCGTCAATGCTTTCTGTCATAACATTAACTGAAGTTGACGCAACTCCATC
Source organism: uncultured Treponema sp. (assembly GCA_964503435.1). Classification (GTDB taxonomy): domain Bacteria; phylum Spirochaetota; class Spirochaetia; order Treponematales; family Treponemataceae; genus Treponema_D. Next base: position 1,894 of record CAZDAY010000007.1, on the reverse strand, counting down.
AAAAACATCTTTTGCAGCATTTGCAATAATTTCTTCCAAATCTGAATGAAACAGCTGAACCGGCTTTTTTTCAAAATAAATTCCAATATTCCATCTGGTTTTATCAAGATAAAAAGGCTCTACATTCCATTTTGCACTCAAATTGTATTTCATAAGATTTTCAAGTGCTTCCATTGTATCTTCATTTTTGATTTGTGCGGCAGTTTTTCTGTTTCCCTGTAAATTTTGATTTTGCTGAACAGAAGAATTTTGAATTAAGTTTTGATTTGCATTTTGATTTGTAGATTCAAAAGAGTTTCTAGTATTTTTATTTTGATTTATAAATTTTAACTGTTCATAATAAAATTCATACAGATTTTCCCGTTCAAGCATATCAGCAAAATTTTGTCTTAACTGAATGTCAAGCGGTGCAATAGAAAGGGCTTTTTGATACTCAAAACGTTCAGAAGGCGCATCGTAAATTCTTGCATATTCCAAGGCCTTATCTTTATGATAACCTGCCCAGGAAGTTCTGCGTTCGTCCTCCAGCGGAAGATAAGAGGCAACAAGTTGTTCCAGTGCAAGCCGTAAAATTTCATCTTGCGGATTAACATCAAGACCAGTTTCAAAACTCAAGAGAGCATCTTCATTTTCATTTAATTTTTCCTGCGAAAGTCCCATCAAATACCAGGCGTCGCTAAGATTTCTATTCAAGTTTATTCTGTATTCGCAAAGTTCCAAAACTTCGGCATAACGTTTTTGTTCATACAAAATCTGCGAAAGTAAAGCGTAGGCTTCTTCAAAATCATTTTGAATTTGAATGGAAATTCTTGCTTGAGTTTCGGCCTCTCTAAAATCACCATTTTGACTTGCAAGATAAGACGCCAAATAATGAACTTGCGGATTTCCAGAATGATAAAACAATGCCTGATCCAAATATTTTTTTGTTAAATTATAATTTCCTTCTTCCGAACTGATTAAAGCTAAAGACAGCAAAGCCTTTCTGTTTGAAGAATCGCGGGCAAGTGCTTCTTCAAATCTTCCTTCCGCCCCAGAAATTTTTCCTTCATATAAATCAAGTTCCGCCAGACCAAAACGAGAATTTACATCATTTGGATATTTTTCAAGAACAGAATTAAAAATATTTCTGGCATCAGCAAAATTTCCCAAAGAAAGCAAAGCCATTCCTTTTAAGTTTTGAATTGTACTTAAATTTGGTGAATATTTTGCAGCATTGTCAGCGTAAGTTATTGTAAGATCATAATTTCCAAGATTATATGTGCACAAAGCCAGATTGTACCAGGCATCAGAATACTGAGGATTTAATTCTAAAACAGTTTTATAAATTTCTATGGCAGAATAATAATCCTCCTGATTTTGAAATTCCAAAGCTCTGTTGTAAAGTTGAACTGGCGACTCATTTAACCGTCTTTGAGCAAAAATATTTTGACAAAGCAAAATTAAAACTAAAACAAAAAACGTTTTTTTTACATAAGATTTTATTTTCAAAATTTTAATTTCTCCCACCAGCGAAAGTTTTATTCAGTTGATTCTTTATGATAAATCACTTTTATTACGTTAACCTTGTGTCCTTCCATTTCCTGAACAATAAAATCGTATTCATTCCAAGATGTTTTTTCAAATTTTACAGGAATTTTTCCAAACAAATCAAACACAAATCCGCCTAAAGTATCAAAATCTTCCACAGGAAAATTCGCATTTATGGTTTCGTTCAAATCATCTAAATTTACGCGTGCATCACAAAGCCAGACATTTTCTGCTAGAGGAATTATATCTTCGCGTTCATTATCAAATTCATCTTGAATATCACCGACAATTTCTTCAATTATATCTTCCATGCAAACAATTCCGCTCATTCCGCCGTATTCATCTATAGCGATTGCAATGTGAATGT
>CAZDAY010000006.1:0-20426 GCA_964503435.1 uncultured Treponema sp. | reverse complement strand
TTATATAATATAAGAAATTAAGCGCTTAAAAAATAGACTTTTTTAAAATTTGCACGTATAATTTATTTTATGAAAATTAAAACTTTTAAAGGTGGAATTCACCCAAAGGAAATGAAGGAACTTAGCAATAAATGTCCGATTACAAATGCTTTTCCTTCTTCAAAAACGGTTTCAATTCCTATAACAATGGGCGGCGCTCCAAACGGGGCTTTGGTAAAAGTTGGCGATGTCGTTGCTAAGGGTCAAAAAATTGCTGGTGGCGACAAATTTATGAATTGTCCGGTTCACGCTTCTGTGGCAGGTAAGGTTAAAAAAATCCAAAATTGTCTTACAACTGCAAATCAGGAAGTGCCTTGTATTGTTATTGAGGCGGACGGTTCTGACAGAACGGATTATATGGCTCCACTTGATCCTTTTACTTGCGAAAGTTCTGTTGCGCTTGAAAGAATTAAAGAAGCCGGGATTGTTGGAATGGGAGGTGCGAGTTTTCCTGCTCACGTAAAATTAAATCCTCCGAGCGACAAAGAAATTGAATATGTTTTAGTAAATGCCGCTGAATGTGAACCTTATTTAACTTGCGATGAAAGAACACTTCAAGAAATGCCTGAAAAACTTATTGACGGACTTGCAATTATTTTAAAACTTGTTGGCGCTTACGGAATTATTGCGTTGGAAGATAATAAAGCATACATAAAACCTTTGCTGGACGCAGAAATCAACAAAAAAAATTACGCTGATGATATGAAAGTTCAGTTGATTAAAACTAAATATCCTCAGGGTTCAGAAAAATTTATTGTGGAAAGTTGTTTAGGCGTGGAAATTCCTTCTGGAAAACTGCCGGCGGACGCTTCCTGCATTATTTCTAATGTTCAAACGGTTTGCGCAATCAGCGATGCGTTTAGACTTGGAATGCCTTTGATTGAACGTTCGCTTACAATAAGTGGCGGTGGCGTGGAAAAACCTTGCAACTTAAAAGTTCCGATTGGCACAATGATTAGTGATTTAGTGCCAGAATATTTTACGCTTAAAGAAAATCAAACTGCAAAAATTATTTCTGGCGGTCCAATGATGGGATTTGCTATGAAAAGTTTGGATTTTCCGGTTACTAAGGGAACTTCTGGCGTTACTTTCTTAACTAAAAAAGAAACTTTCTTGACTGACGAATCTCAATGTATTAGTTGCGGTAAATGTATAAAAGTTTGTGCAATGCATCTTTATCCGGTTCTGATGATTCGTGAACTTGATGCACAAAATTATGATAAGGCAAGAAAAACTTACGGTTTAATGGATTGTGTTGAATGTGGTTGCTGCGGATTTGTTTGCCCGGCAAATATTCGCTTAGTGCAGAGAATCCGGCTGGGAAAAAATATTGTCAGAAGTCAAATGGCAAAGGCTAAAGAGAAGGCACAAAAGATTGCATCTGGGGCGGCAGGCAGTGGCTCTTCGGTTAGCGCGGCGAATTCTATGGCAAACAGTAAATCTTCTGTTAGCGCGGCATCTTCTGCTGCGACGGAAAATTCTTCTGTTAACACGGCATCTTCTGCAAAAAGCGAAAATTCATCAGCAAATTCAAATGGAGAAAAAAAATGAGCGAAAATAACGGCGGAAAATTTTTCCTTTCTTCGAGTCCGCATTTTACTTTGGGACTTTCAACTCAAAAAATAATGGCTTGCGTTTTAATTGCCTTGCTGCCAGAAGTTATTGCGGGCACAGTGATTTTCGGATACAAAGCATTGCTTACAGTTTTGGTTAGCGTGGCAAGTTGCGTTACGTTTGAAGCACTTTTTCAGTTAATCACAAAGCAGAAGATTTTAATTTCGGATTTATCGGCTTGCGTTTCTGGCGTAATGTTGGCTTTGGTTTTGCCACCTACAATTCCTTGGTGGATGACAGTTTTGGGTGCATTAGTTGCGATGGTTATTGCAAAAGGTTTGTTTGGCGGAATTGGAAGCAATGTTTTTAATCCAGCGTTAACCGGACGAGCAGTTTTGTTTTTAAGTTTTCCTGCGGCAATGGGCGCAAAATGGTTTGATCCAAATTTAGTTTCAAGAATCCACAGCGAACTTTTAGCAAAGGGACTTTCTCCAGAACAAATTGATGCAATGAGTCAGGCTACAACTTGGGACGGAATTACTTCGGCTACAAGTTTAAGTCAAATTAAAGCCGGAACTTTTGCTGCAGACGCTCACACTTACCTTCAATATTTTTTGGGAAACCGCGCAGGTTGTATTGGCGAAACATCAATTATGCTGATTTTGATTTCATTCTTATTTTTACTTTTGATGAGAATAATTGACTGGCGTGCTCCAGTTGCAATGGTGGGAACTGTTGTTGCTGCAAGTTTTATAAGCGGATTTGTTTCAACAAAAACTTTACTTGGCGGCGGAATTGAAATCCTTAACGCACTTTTAACTGGCGGACTTATGTTTGGCGCAGTTTTCATGGTTACTGATTATGCGACAAGTCCTGTTACAAAGGGCGGACGTTTAATTTTCGGATTTGGCTGTGGACTTATCACCTTCCTTATCAGAAAATTTGGCGGTTATCCTGAAGGCGTAATGTTTAGCATTTTGATTATGAATGCATTTGCTCCTTTCTTAAACAACGTCACCTACAGAAAATACGGTTACGGTAAAAAAGGAAATCGCAAACCAAAATCACATAAACTTGTTCAAGAATTTGATGTAAAAAATGCAAAACAGATTGTTCAAGAAAAATAGAAATCAGGACTTATATCAATCATAAAAAACGGAGGTCTAAAATTAGCCATAAATTTTCAGGCTGATTTTGATAAACGAAAATGACAAAAACAAAAAACACAGACTCCCCATTACAAATGATAAAACTCGGTTTGATTCTGGCACTTTACGCAGTAATTTCCTGCACAGTTCTAGCATTTGTAAATTACGCAACAAAACCTAAAATCGAACAAAATCAAATAAACAAAACAAACGCTGCAATGAAAAGCGTTATGAAAGACGCAGAAAATTTTGAAGAAATAAAAGATTTTTCTGTCGAAGCAAATTCAGCAATTTCAGTTTCAGCACTTTATCTTGCAAAATCTCAAGACAAAGTAATCGGTGGCGTGGCGCAAGTTTCAGGCCCAACTTATGACAGTGCAACAATCATTCTTGGTTTAAAAACTGACGGAACAATTTCTGGATTAAGATTTCTTGAACTGACCGACACTCCGGGATTTGGTTTAAAAGCAAATGACCCAACTTTTATTCTTCCGAGCGGAAAAACTTTTTACGAGCAGTTTGAAGATAAAAAATTTTCTGACGGTTTAATTTTAGGGCAAACAGTCGATGCAATTTCTGGCGCAACAATCACAAGCAAAGGCGTTGTTGATTTAGTAAACGTTGCGTGTTCGGCTTTAACTGAATATTTTGGAGAGCATAATTATGAATAAAAAAATGAAAATTTTTACAAACGGTTTTTTAAAAGAAAATCCGCTTTTAGTTTTAAATATTGGACTTTGTTCTTCGCTTGGAGTTACAACCAGCATTTTTAACGGACTTGGAATGGGCATGGGAATGTTGTTCGTTCTTTTGATGAGCGAAATTGTAATCAGCATTTTTAGAAAACAAATTCCATCTTCTATTCGACTTCCAGTTTTTATTATTATAATTGCAGCGTTTACAACAATCGTTCAGTTGGTTTTGCAGGCATACGTTGAAGCATTGTACGATGCACTTGGCGTTTTTCTTCCGCTGATTGTTGTTAACTGTATAATTATGGGACGTGTAGAAGCATTTGCATCAAAAAACAGCACAGTTGATTCAATCCTTGATGCGCTTGGAATGGGACTTGGCTACACAATGGTTTTACTAATCATTTCTTTTGTTCGTGAACTTTTTGGAGCTGGAACTTTAATGGCAGGTACAAATTTTAAAATCGAAATTATTCCAGAAGATTTTAGAATCGGCATTTTGAACAGCGCACCTGGAGGATTTTTTGTCTTCGGATTTTTAGGAGCGGCAGTTCAAGCAATCAAAAATTTTGTAAATACAAAATCACAAAAAGTAAAAATTAAAGTTGAAAGTTCTCCAGAAAATCAAATTTCTCAAACAAATCAAAATGAGGAGGCAAATTAATGGCAAACCTTCTTTCAATATTTTTAAAATCGGCAATCATTGACAATGTAGTTTTTATTCAGTACCTTGCAATTTGTCCGTTTATTGGAATGACGAGCGAAACTTCAAAAGCAACAGGAATGGGACTTGCAACAACCTTTGTAATTGTTTTGGCAACCGCAGTTACCTGGCCCTTGTACAAATTTGTAATGATTCCTTTGGGACTCGAATTTTTACAGACGCTTTTCTTCATTTTAGTAATCGCTTCTCTTGTTCAACTTGTAGAATTTTACTTAAAAAAATCAGCGCCGGGACTTTATTCTTCAATGGGCGTTTATTTAGCACTTATTACAACAAACTGTGCTGTTTTGGGCGTTACAATCAACTGCATCAAAAAAAATCTAAACTACGGCGAAAGTTTAGTTTACGCTTTAGGTTCGGCACTCGGATTTTTGTTAAGTCTGGTGATTATGAGTGGCGTTCGTTCGCGCATAAAAACTGCAAAAATTCCAAAGGCATTTCAAGGCACACCAATTCTTTACGTTGCGGCAGGTCTTTTAAGTTTGGCCTTTTTAGGATTTAAAGGTTTAATCAAATAATTAAGGTGGCAAAAATGGAAACTATTATTTTTACAATTATCGTTGCTTTAGTTATTGGATTTCTTTTGGGACTTTTACTTGGACTTTTTAAAAAGATTTTTTCTGTAGAAGTTGATCCAAAAATTACTGAAATTCGCGAAGTTCTTTCTGGCGCAAATTGTGGCGGTTGCGGATATGCTGGCTGTGATGCATTTGCGGCTGCAGTTGCTGGCGGAGAAGCACAGACAAATGGTTGTGTTGCAGGAGGCACTTCTTGTGCTCAAAAAATTGCAGAAATTATGGGCGTTTCTCAATCAGATTCTGAACCAAAAGTAATTTTTCTTGCTTGCAAAGGAACAAATGATTGTGCAAAAGACAGGGGAATTTATAACGGAGTAAAAACTTGTGCTGCTGCTCAACTGAGTGCAAACGGAACAAAGGCCTGCTCTTTTGGTTGCATTGGATTTGGGGATTGCGTAAAGGAATGTCCTTTTGATGCACTTTCACTTGGCGAAACTGGAATTCCAGTTGTGGATTATTCAAAATGCGTTGGTTGCGGAAAATGTGCAAAAACTTGCCCTAAAAAATTATTTTATTTGGTAAACAAAAATTTACGCGGTTCTATTGCACTTTGTTCAAATCATTCAGACAATAAACCTCAAATCAAAAAAGATTGTTCTGTGGGCTGTTTCAAATGCGGATTGTGCGTAAGAAAATGTCCAGAGCAATGTATAGATTTAACAAGTGGAATTCCACAAATTGATTATTCAAAATGTACAAGCTGCGGCGAATGTACAAAAGCCTGCCCGGATAAAGTTTTATGCTTAGCGCAGGAAGTTATCGCTTAAAAAACTAAAGCGAAAAGTCAGCAAGGAAAGTCCAAAGTTTTCTTGCTGATTTTTTTTTGTTTACAGAAAAATTTTTATCTCAAAAAAAATAAAAATCAAGTTCCCTTAAAACATTTTGCCTTTTGTGCTAAACTGCAAATTATGATTTATGAAGTTCCAGTAATAATTTTTCCAGAGCAAGAAAATAATCAAAAAATAATTTTAAACAAAATCATTCAAAATCTTGCTGAAAAAAATATCAAAATAAATCCGCAGGAAACAAAATTTTTTCCTGTAAAAAAGTCCATTGATGCTCGACATTCAAAAGTAAAATTTTTAATTAAATACAAAGTTTATGTGGGCGAAGAAGTAGAATCTTCACAAAATCTTCCTGAATGGAAAAAAGCAAATTCTAATAAAAGCGTAATAATTGTTGGTTCGGGGCCAGCCGGAATTTTTGCTGCATTAAAACTTTTGGAAAGCGGAATAAAACCAATCATCATTGAACGCGGAACAACTACAAGCGAGCGCAAACAAGACATCGCTAAAATCAGCACGCAAGGATTTGTTGGAAGCGATTCAAATTATTGTTTTGGTGAAGGAGGAGCCGGCACTTTTTCTGACGGAAAACTTTACACTCGAAGCAACAAACGTGGCGACATTTCAAAAATCTTGAAAATATTTTATAAGTTTGGTGCTGACAAAAAAATTTTAACAGATTCTCATCCTCACATCGGAACTGAAAAATTGCCAGCAATCATCAACAATATTCGCAATTTCATAATTGAACTTGGCGGAGAATTTCACTTTAACACAAAATGCGTTGATTTTTTAATCACTGAAAATTCTAATCAAAAAATTCTGAACGGAATTAAAACTTTAAACACAAAAACTAAGGTAGAAAATATTTTTTATTCGGACGCAATTATTTTGGCAACCGGACATTCTGCAACAGATATTTACAAACTGATTGCAAAGTATTCCCCGGAATCTCTCGAAGAAAAAACTTTTGCTGTTGGCGTTAGAGTTGAACATCCGCGCGAAGTAATTGATAAAATGCAATATCACTCGCTTAAGCAAACGCAAAATCTTGGGGCTGCAGAATATCGCTTTACAAGTCAGCAAAACGGACGTGGCGTTTACAGTTTTTGTATGTGTCCCGGCGGTTTTGTGGTTCCAAGCAGTACTGGTGCAAAAGAAATTGTTGTTAACGGAATGAGCACAGCAAAAAGAAACAGCAGGTGGAGCAATGCAGCGATTGTTGTGGAAAGCAGAAAAGAAGATATTCCAGAAGAATTTGTAAATCAAGCGAAGGAACTTGGCACAGAACAATTAGCCGGACTTTTATGGCGACAATGGCTTGAAAAAGAAACTTTTTTGCATGGCGAAGGTCAAAAAGCGCCCGCTCAACGCCTTGTAGATTTTTTAGCACATAAAAAAAGCGAAACTTTGCCGCAAACAAGTTATGCTCCGGGAATTATTTCAAGTAGATTAGACGAATGGCTTCCAAAACAAATTTCTGAAAGGCTCGCAATGGCGTTTTATACATTTGAACACAACAGAAAAGGTTTTATAAATCCAGAAGCACTGATGATTGCTATAGAAACAAGAACCAGCACGCCAGTTAGAATTTTACGCAACAAAGAAGATGGCGAATGTGTTTACATAAAAAATCTTTTTCCAGCAGGTGAAGGCGCGGGATATGCAGGCGGAATTGTTTCAAGCGCAATGGACGGCGAAAATCAAGCATCAAAAATTGTTAAGCACATCATTCTGGACGAACGTGAAAAATCTTAAAATTTATAGGGTCAAGCCCTGCGATGTTTGCGAAGCAAAGTCGTGCAATAATAACATAGAATCTGTAAATAAATGAAAAAAAATTTACCAAAAGCATTTGATTTTTTTATAATCATTTTTTTAGTTTTAATTTCAATTTTTCTCATAATAAACTCACTTTCAAACAACAGCGATAAAATTCTTGTTCAAGTTGATAACGAAACTTACACATTTTCGCTCACGCAAGAAGAGCACATTTACGACGTAAAAGGACCGCTTGGAATTACGCACATTCAAGTAAAAGACGGAAAGGTTCGCATAATTGATTCTCCGTGTCCAAACAAAACTTGTGTTGCGCTAGGTTTTACAAATCCAATTATTTGTTTGCCAAATCATATAATTGTTCAAATTCAGCAAAGTGGCAGCGAAGGAGATTTTGATGTCATTGCAGAATAAAAATTGCGTTGCTTATTTAACTTCACTTTCACTTTTATTTTCTTACGCAGAATTTTTTTTGCCAAGATTTGCATTTTTTAAACTTGGACTTTCAAACATTGTAATTTTGTCATCATTAAATTTAAATTTTTCAAGTTTTATGATTTTGTGCTTTTTAAAATCCTTAACATCATCATTTTTATCCGGAACACTTTTTTCTCCGTTTTTTTTAATTTCTTTGGGACAGTCGATTTTTTCAGGCTTGTTGATGTTTGCCTTAAATTTGATTTTTAAAAAGAGAAAATTTGTTTCGCTTTACGGAATTTCAGTTTTAGGTTCAGCGTTTTCGGCTTTAGTTCAAATTTTTTTAGCGTCGCTTTATTTGGGATTTGGAACTTTTAGTCTTTTAGGTTATCTTTTGATTTTTTCAGTTTTTACAGGAATTTTTACGGCGTATTTTTGCGTTAAGTTGAATTTGGAATCTTATGTAGAAAATAAAAAAAATTTATCTGCGCCAGAAGATTTTAACTTTGATTTTAAATCGAAAAACTTAGCAACAAAGTCTAAGTCAGAAAATAAAAAGTCAAAAACTAAGTCGATAATTTTAATTTCGCTAATTTTAATTTTTTCACTTGCGATTTTTATGATTCAAAACATTTATGTTTTACTCGGCTGTTTTTTAGTTTCTTTAATTTTGCAAATAATTTTTGGCAGAAAGATTTTGATTTTGCCGCATATTTTCACCTGGATTTTTGTAATAATTTCCTGCCTTTTAATTCCGTCTGGAAAAAATTTATTTAAGATTTTAAATTTCCCCATTACACAAGGTGCGCTTTTTATTGGAATAAAAAAATCTTTACAACTTTCTGCAAGTATGGCACTTTCTCAATGTGCTGCAAAAATTGATTTTATGGACAAGAGTTTACTGGGACTTACGTTTTTCTACTTTAAGAATTTGTGTGAAAGTTTTAAAAACATAAATGGAAATGTCTGGAAAAAATTAAAACTTACGCTTGAAAAAATATAGAAATATAAAAAAAATGCACGTAGGCAGGGTTCCGAATTGAAAACCAATCTGCACAAACGAAGTGCAAAAGCCGTTTTTCAATTTGAGGTTCTTGCCGAAAGTGCATTTTTTTATTTTTAACTTTCAACAAAAGTTAGCGCTTTACTAAAATTTTATTTTCAAAATCATCAATAAAAAAAATATTATTTTTAATTCCTTCAGAATAAAGAACTGAATTGTCAGAAGTTAAAATTACAAAATCAAAATCAGAAATTTGCAAATCAGCATTTTCGGAATTTTTCTGTGCAGAAAAATTTTTCCAGAATTCTATTGCCTTATCTTTTCCCAAAACAAAAAGTGTAGTTGAAAGTGAATCTGCCCACAAAGAAGAATCAGCAATAATTGTGATTGAAAGAATTTCGTTGTTTACAGGTTTTCCAGTTTTGCTGTCAAAAATGTGAATGTATTTTTTCCCATCATCGCCCACAAAAAATCTTTCATAACCGCCGCTTGTTACAACCGCCTTGTCTTTTAAATTTAATCCGGCAACAGAAGAAACTTGAGAATCTTGATTCGGATTTTTAATGCCAATTCGCCAATCAACTGCGCCAAGTTTTAAATCTTTTTTCGCACCTAAAACTTGAACATTTCCGCCCAAATCTAAAACAGCACTTTCAATTCCGTTTTCTTTTAAAACTTTTATGCTTTCATCACAAGCGAAACCTTTTCCAATAGCACCAAAATCAACCATCATATTTTTTTGCAAAGAAATTTGATTTTCGCCAGTATTTTGATTTTTTGAAAATTCGATTTTATTATAATCAACATAATTTAAAAGTTGCGAAATTTCATCTTCAGACGGAACGCGATAATTTTCATTTGTAAATCCCCAAGCACTTGTAATTGGATAAAGGCACGGATTAAACGCACCGTCAGTTTTTTGTGCCAAATCAACAGCGAAATGCAAAAGAAAATTTGTTTCTTCACTTACGATTACTGGCAAACCATCAGAATGATTTATTTTCCAAACATCAGATGTTTCTTTTGTAACAGAAAGATTATTTTCAATTTCATTTATTTTGGACTGAACTTTTAAATTTGCTTCTTTTGAATTTTTGCCGAACGAACGAATTGTCATAAAAGTGTTCATTGCGTAAAACGAAAGCGTATTTTCCTGATTAGAGGATTTTGTGCAAGAAAAAAAATTTAAACTGAGCAAAATCAGACAAATTGCAAATGTAAAAAAATTTGTTTTTTTCATAAAACGGCGTGTAGGAACTGCTGTAATCTAGGTGATTTTGGCTGGCCAAAAATTTCCTTAGGGCTTCCCTGCTCTTCAATAATTCCTTCGTTCATAAACATAACTCTTGTCGCAACTTCTTTAGCAAAACCCATTTCATGAGTTACAACAACCATAGTCATTCCTTCGTCTGCCAAATCTTTCATTAAAGATAAAACTTCGCCAACCATTTCCGGATCTAAAGCCGATGTTGGTTCATCAAAAAGAATTACATCAGGATTCATTGCTAGCGAGCGGATAATTGCAATGCGCTGTTTTTGACCGCCACTCAACTGCGATGGATAAGCGTCAGCCTTGTCTTCAAGTCCAATCCGCTTTAAAAGTGAAAATGCTTTTTGATTTGCCTCGTCCTTTGACATAAGTTTTAAAGTGATTGGAGAAAGCGTTATGTTTTGCAAAACAGTCAAATGCGGAAACAAATTAAAATGCTGGAAAACCATTCCCATTTTTCTGCGAATTAAATCAATATTTGTTTTTTTATCTGTGATGTCTTGATTTTCAAAATAAATGTGTCCGCTGTCTGGCGTTTCAAGAAGATTTAAACAACGTAAAAAAGTTGATTTTCCGGCACCAGAAGGTCCAATTATTACAACCTTTTCACCCTTAGAAATTGTTTCAGAAATATCTTGTAAAATTACACGATCGCCAAATTGTTTTTTCAGATTTTTAACTTCTATCACTGCGAGCCATCCTTTTTTCAAAAATAGAGAAGAATTTTGTAAGTCCCACAGTGAGACATAAATATATAAAAGCGCAGGAAAGTAGAGGAATCCATGCATTATAAGTTGCATTTCTGATATTGTCGCAGGCTTTTTGTAAATCAACAACAGCAATAAAACTTGCAACAGAAGTTTCTTTTATAAGCGTAATAAATTCGCTGGTAAAAGTTGGAAGAATTGTTCTGAACGCTTGAGGCATAATTATTTTAGTCATAGTTTGTCCCCAGGTTAAACCAAGAGAACGACCGGCCTCCATTTGCCCCTGATCAACACCTTGAATTCCAGCACGAAAAATTTCTGTACAATAAGCGCCGGAATTTATTCCAAAAGAAACGATTGCAACCACAACAGCGTTTCTCATTCCCAGCGGAGTAAAAATTACAAAGTAAAAAATCATCAACTGGGTTGCCATTGGAATGCCACGAATAATTGTTGTGTAAACATTTGCAATGTTGCGTAAAATTTTTGATTTTGAAAGTTTAAAAAGAGCAAATATACATCCTAAAACTGAACCAATCAAAATTGCACAGAAAGCAATGAGTAAGGTTGTGCCAAGTCCGCGCGGAATAACTTTCCATCTTCCGCCGGCAATCATAACTTCATAAAAATTCAAATTTTGCTCCAAAAACTTGTCATTCCGAACCGGTTGGTGATGTTAGTTGGTGAACAACGTCGAAGCATTGATTCGGAATCTGTTAAGATTATGTATTTCATTTTTACAGATGCTCAAATATACTTCGACTTTGCTCAGCAATCGTTCAGCATGACGGATTTTTTATTTACAGACCCTGAATCATGGTTCGACAGGCTCACTAACCGTTCAGGGTGACAGATTGTTAAAATTTTATTCTTTAATATTTCTGATGATAATAACCTGATTTGAAGAAAAGTAAGGTTCAGAAAAATCAACATTCTGTTTACGCTCTTCAGTTGCAGTCATTCCAGCAGCAACAAAATCAACAGAACCAGACTGAAGTGCCGCAATAAGCGAATCAAAAGACATATCTACAACAACAAGTTTTCTTCCAGCATCGCGGGCAATCATTTGGCTTACAGTAATGTCAAAACCAACAGGTTCAACTGATTCAACATATTCAAAAGGTGGAAAAGCAGCATTTGTTCCCATGCGCAAAGGTTCGCCAGAAGTTTCAATAGTTGCAGGAAGTTTAATGTTGCCTTCAACTGGCATAAAAGTGTTAATCAATTCTTCGTAAGTTCCGTCTGACATAATGCTAAGAATTGTTTTATTGATTGATTCAAGAAGTTCAGTATTTCCTTTTTTAACAGCAATAGCATATTCTTCAGTTGCAAAAATGTCATTTACAATAGTAAGATTTGGATTTCTTTTTACAATTTCTTTTGCAGGAAGTTCATCAAGCACAACAGCATCAATAGAACCGTTTGCTAAGGCCATAGACGCGTCAATTCCGCTTTTAAATGAACGGCAAATTGCATCTTTTACTTCTTGAACGTAAAGTTCCCCAGTGGTTCCAACCTGAACGCCAATAGTTTTTCCTTCAAGATCAGCAGCTTTTTCAATTTTAACTTGTGCCTTTTTTGAACACGATGTAAAAAGCATAAGACCTGCACTTGCCAAAGCAATAAATGTAATTTTCTTCATTTAATATCCTCCGATATTTTCAAATATTGAAATATTATACTGTTTATACAAAATATTTGGAATTGTTTTTTTGATTTTTAATTTTGAAGATTTTGTATAAGTCCTGACCTGATTTTTTACCTTAAATTTTTTGTGCAAATGGCACGTTTTGCTTACAAAAGATTTTAAAAATTTTCTGCCAAATCAATATGCAAAAAAAAAGCCCCGCAAATTCTTTTATAAACTTGCAGGACTCAAAAAAATTAAAACTTAAACTCGCTGTTTAATTCTATTTAATTTCAACTTTTTTTAAATGCCAGATATCTTTTACATAATCTTCGATTGTACGGTCAGAAGAGAATTTTCCAGAATTAGCAATGTTAATTAAAGTCTTTCTTGCCCAAGATTTTTTATCCAAATAAGATTGAGCAAGTTTTTCCTGCGCCTTAACGTAAGCATCAAAATCAGCAAGAATGTAATAAATATCTGCACGCTGACCTTCAACTCCGTAAACCAAAGAATCATGCAACTCCTGGAATTCGCGGGTATTAGAATCGTAGGTTCCGTCAACAAGCTGATTAACAACCTTTGCCAGTTCCGGCGATCTGTCAAGATATTTTTTCGGATTATAAGAATGTTCATTGTTGATTTTGATAATTTCATCAGCAGTTAAACCAAAAATAAACGCATTTTCTTCACCCGCTTCCTGAACAATTTCAATATTTGCTCCGTCAAGCGTTCCCAAAGTCAAGGCACCGTTCATCATAAATTTCATATTTGAAGTTCCAGACGCTTCATAACCGGCAGTTGAAATTTGCTCACTAACATCGCTGGCTGGAATAATTTTTTCTGCAACAGAAACGCGATAATTTTCAACAAAAACAACTCTCAGTTTTCCGCGAACTCGTCTGTCGTTATTTATGCGGTCGGCAACAGCATTTATAAGTTTAATGATTGATTTTGCACGACGATAACCAGACGCAGCCTTTGCACCAAAAATAAAAGTGTGGCTTGGCGGATTATAAGAAGGATCTTCAACAACTTTGTTATACAAATACATAATATGCAAAACGTTTAAAAGCTGGCGCTTGTATTCGTGCAAACGTTTTACCTGCGTATCAAAAATACTTTCCGGATCCAGGAATTCATTTTGCGTGTGTTTCAAATATTCGGCAAGTTTTTCTTTATTATGCTGTTTGATTGCAATAAGTTCGTTTATAGAATCCTCATCATCAAGATACTTTTCCAAACCTTTTAGCAAAGAAAGATTTTTTTCCCAGCCGTGACCAATTCGTTTTGTAATAAAATCAGCAAGTTCAGGATTTGAAAGCAAAAGCCATCTGCGCTGAGTAACGCCATTTGTTTTGTTATTGAATTTTTCTGGATAAATTAACGCCCAATTTTTAAGTTCCTGTTCTTTTAAGATTTTTGTGTGAAGTTCAGCAACTCCGTTTACGCTAAAGCATGAATGAATTGCAAGCCATGCCATGTAAACTTTTCCGTCGTGAATAATTGCCATGTGATTTTGATTGTAGTAATCGTTAGGGAATTTTTCGCGAAGTTCAATCATAAAGCGGCGGTTAATTTCTTCAACAATTTGATAAACGCGAGGAAGCAAACGCTGGAAAATTTCAATCGGCCACTTTTCCAAAGCTTCAGCAAGAATTGTGTGATTTGTATAAGCAAAAGTTTTTTGAACAACATTCCATGCCGCATCCCAGCCCACATTATATTCATCAATCAAAATGCGCATAAGTTCTGGAATTGCAACCACTGGATGAGTGTCGTTCAACTGAATTACGTGATAATTTGGAAATTGAGTAAAATCAGTTCCGTGTTGAAGTACAAATTTATGAACCAAATCCTGCAAAGATGCCGAAGTAAAAAAGTATTGCTGGCGCAACCTTAATTCTTTTCCCATTGGACCATTGTCGTTTGGATAAAGAACGCGGCTAATGTTTTCTGCATTATTCTGGCGCTCAACTGCCCGCTGATACTGGCTGTCGTTAAAGAGTTGCAAATCAAAACCGTTTGGCGAAGATGCTTCCCAAAGTCGCAAAGTGTTTACAGTGTTGCAATCATAACCGACGATTGGCATATCGTAAGGAGTTGCAGTAATTTCTTCAGCATTTTCAAGATAAAAGCGATCCTGTCCGTCTGGAGTTTTGCCATATTTTATATCACCGCCAAATTTTACAGTAACAGAAAGATCTGAATGTTTAACTTCCCAAGGGTCGCGGTGCTTTAACCAATTATCTGGAAATTCAACCTGTTCTCCGTTGATAATGTGCTGCTCAAACATTCCATACTCGTAGCGAATTCCATATCCGTTGCCAGCATATTCAAGAGTTGCAAGAGAATCCAAAAAACATGCGGCAAGTCGACCAAGTCCACCGTTACCAAGTCCAGCATCTGGTTCTTCATCTTCAACCGTATCAATATCAATATTCATATCTTTAAGAACGTCTTTAACATCATCAAGAATTCCAGCGTTAATAAGATTATTTCCCAAAGCACGACCCATCAAAAATTCTGCACTTAAATAATAAAGTTGCTTAGTATTTTCAGCTTCATAAACGCGGCGAGTTTCCATCCAGTTTGGCATAATGATTTCCAAAGCACTTGCACTTACCGCATCAAACAAATCGTGACGACTTGCTTGAGAAACATCTTTGCCATACTGTCTTCTAAGACGAGCAGTAAGGTTTTCTTTAAATTTTTCTGCATCAAATTTCATTCTAGTCCCTCCTACGAACTTAATGAAAAAATTTCATTCTTATTTAATTCCGATTTTATAAAAACACATTTTTACTTCTTCATTTCAGATTCCAGAGTCAAGCCCGAGAATAACAGTTTCTTTATAAATTTTGTCATGCTGAACGATTGTTGAGCGAAGTCTAAATGCAACAATCACCAACCAAGAATGACACACCTTCTGTTTACTTTGCCATTAAAACAACCATAGAATTTGCCGGAAGAACATAACGCTCTTGACCAGGCAATTTTTCAGCATTTTCGTCACTTAAGATTGCATCTTCACTTTCTATAGAAGTGTCTGCAATTCTGTACCATTTTTTTCCGTTTGGAGGAGTTGGAAGTTTTACCATAGAATCCGTTCGGTCAGCATTTGCAGCAATAAAAAAATCATTATCGCAATTTTTTTGCACAGACTTTCCCTGCAAGTTTGATTTATTTGCATGGTTTAACTGATTTTCCATATTTGACTGCGACAACGGAATATTTTCTCCGCCAAGCCTAAACGCCAGAAATTTAGAAATTTTATTCCAATCAGGATTTGCACAGTCCTTGTTGTACCACTGAATGTCTGGAATATCGCCCTTTCCACTAAAAAATTCTTCACGCCTAAAAACAGGATGCCGCTTTCTTAATTCAATCGCACGTTTTGTAAAACTAACCAGATTTTTGTTAAGATTACAATTATTCCAATCAATCCAGCTAATATCATTGTCCTGACAATAAGCGTTATTGTTTCCCTGCTGACCTCTTCTAAATTCATCGCCAGCAAGAATCATTGGAGTTCCCTGCGAAATCAATTCAGTAAGAATATAATTACGCATCTGTCTGTTTCTGGTTCGCTCAATTTGAGGATTTGCAGTTCCGCCTTCATAACCGTTATTATAACTCCAGTTAGAATCAGAACCATCGCGGTTACCTTCGCCATTTTCTTCGTTATGTTTGCCGTTATAACTCACCAAATCATTCATTGTAAAACCGTCATGGCAGCAAACATAATTTATGCTGTTCCATGGTTTTCTGCCCGAAGACGCAAATAAATCGCTAGAACCACTAATTCTCGTAGCCGCACCAGTAGAAACATGTTCATCGCCACGCCAAAAACGCCTAATATCATCGCGATAACGGTCGTTCCATTCGCACCAGCGTTCGCCGGGAAAAGCACCAAGTTGATAAGCACCGCCAGCGTCCCATGGTTCAGCAATAATTTTAGTGTTCCGCAAAATCGGATCTTCTGAAATAGCATTAGTCAAAGGAGCCATTTGCAAAACTTGCCCCTCTTGATTCCGCGACAAAACCGAAGCCAAATCAAACCTAAAGCCATCAATATGATATTCTAAAACCCAATATTCCAGACAATCCAAAATAAATTTTCGAACAACCGGATGATTACAATTAAAAGTATTACCGCAGCCAGAAAAATTCATATAATACTCTTTTTTATTTCCGACCAGCATATAATAAACAGAATTTTCAATGCCCCTAAAATTCAAAGTAACGCCGTGTTCGTTGCCTTCCGCAGTGTGATTAAAAACAACATCAAGAATAACTTCAATTCCAGCCTTGTGAAGTTCCCGCACCAAAGTTTTAAATTCATAAACAGCACCGCCAGGTCTTTTGTCCGCAGCATAAGAAGCCTTTGGGCAAAAAAACTGCATTGTGCTGTAGCCCCAGAAATTTTTCAAACGCTCGCCGGTCCGCGGATTTACATTGCCATTTTCATTTTCATCAAATTCAAAAATAGGAAGAAATTCAACCGCTGTAATTCCCAAATGTTTTAAATAAGGAATTTTTTCAATAAAACCAATATAAGTTCCAGGAAATTGAACGCCAGCATTTTTTCCAGCCGTAAAACCTTTTACATGAACCTCATAAATAATCTGCTCAGACATTTTATGGTTCAAAGGTTTATCGCCCTGCCAGTCAAAATCATTATTATCAACAACAACGCACTTAGGAAATTTAGAAACCTGAAAACCTTTAAAAAGTTCAAAATCAGTTTTATCCAGAACAGGTTTATAGTCGCGCGGAAGATTTAAAAAAACAGATTCACAGGTTAAAGCCTTAGCGTAAGGATCAAAAACAAGCTGTTTACCATTAAAACGATGGCCACAAGTTAAATCAAAAGGTCCTTCAATTTGATAAAGATACAAAGTTCCCGCTGTAAGACCAGGAACAAAAATATGCCAGTTATCTCCAGTCCGATTTTCCTTAGGATTAAAAACAATTTGTGAAAAAGCTTCAGCATCGTTCTGATTTTTATAAAGATTTATTGCAATTCTAGTCGCGTTTCTGCTAAAAATACAAAAATTCACGCCATCCACACCGTCAATTCTAGCAAGGCAAGCACCGTATGGATAAGGAATTCCAGCCTTAGTTTCAAAATTAACCATAGTTCTTGCAATTATAACAAGTTTGATTTAATTTATCTACTTTTTTGTTTGTCTGTGGATTTCTTTTGATTTTGGAGCAAATTTTTCTGTCTGCAAATTATTTTTTGTGCTAAGCACCAAACCCAAACAAAACCCGCTTTCCGCGACGCCGCTTTCGCTTTGGTGCTTCGCACTTGCTTCCAGCAATCGCTACAATCGGGGCTACATCCTCTGCCGTGTGGCATAAGATGCCGACAAAATAAAATCAAAAAATTTATTTCAAGAAAGTTAAATTTCATTTATAATCGCTTTTATGACAGAAAACGAAAAAATTTTACAAGCGCAAGAAAAATCTTCTGTGGGACCAAAAACTGCACTGGTTTCCATTGTGGGCCGCCCAAGTGCCGGAAAATCAACTTTTTTAAATACCGCAAGCGGCGAAACAATCAGTATTGTAAGTTCAGTTCCGCAAACTACAAGAAACGCAATCAAAGGAATTGTAAACACATCTTTGGGACAACTTGTTTTTGTAGACACGCCGGGACTTCATTTAAGCGAAAAAAAATTAAATTTAAAACTTACTCAAATTGCAAACGAGCAAATTAAAGACAGCGATTCAATTTTATACATAATTGACGCAACCAGAGAACACAACGAAGAAGAAAATTTAATTGCAAAAATGCTGCAAAACTTTACTTCAAAACTTGTAATTGCAATCAACAAAATTGAAGATTCAAAAGCAAATGTTTTGAGCGCAAGAAATTTTATAAATTCAAGTTTTCCAAATTTTCCAAATGAACGCATAATCGAAATGAGCGCAAAGGCAGACCAAAATGTTAACGCTGTTTTAAAAGCACTTTATAATTTAGCGCCAGTTGCACCTCATCTTTATCCAGAAGAATATTACACCGACCAGGAAGTAAATTTCCGTATTGAAGAAATAATTCGCGGTCAGGCAATCAACAGATTAAGTCAGGAAGTTCCGCATGCAATTTATGTAAAAATTGAAAATATGAAAATGCAAAATCCAAATCTTTTAAAAGTTATGGCTGTAATTTTTGTTGAACGCGAAAGTCAAAAAGGCATTGTAATTGGAAAAGGCGCATCTATGATAAAAACTATCCGCATAGAAAGCATAAAGGAATGTAGAAAAATTTTCCCTTACAGAGTTGATATTGATTTGCAGGTTAAAGTTGATAAAAACTGGCGGCAAAAAGATTCTGTTTTAAACAGAATTGTAAACTGATGTGTTAATTTTTTTTCTTCGGCTGATGATTTGTTTTGCATAAAATTTTCGCTTAACAGAAAATCCTCAGAGGACTTAGCCCGTGCTGTAGTGGCGAGCCGCAGGCGAGTTGCGGAGCAAAAAGCGGAGCAATGAAGGTAGCGGAGCGAACGGAACCACGAAAGGACGGTTTACAGAGGACAATTTCTTTCTTAAAAAAATTTGCACAATACAAAAAAATGTGCTCCAAAAAAGTAAAAAAAAACTTGTACTTGAAGATTTATTTTAAAGTGAATAATATGTTTTTAAATGGCTTTTAAGTTTTATAAAAATCTCTAAAAATTCTGTCGGCTTTACAAATCCAAATGTGTAGAACTAAAATTGGAAATAAAAATGACGCTTTAGAGTTTGCTAAAAAAAACTTAATTGAAAGGAGATGTAAAATGGCAAAAAAAATTGACTGGTCAAACCTTCCATTTGATTACATGGAAACTTCAAAAAGTTTTGTTTCAATTTACAAAGATGGAAAATGGGACAACGGCAAACTTACAAAAAATCATTCTGTTAAAATTACTGAATGTGCTGGAGTTCTTCAGTATGCGCAAACTTGTTTTGAAGGGCTAAAAGCTTACACAACTGCAAACGGCGAAATTGTTTGTTTCCGTCCTGATTTAAATGCTGAAAGAATGGCAGATTCTTGTAAACGTCTTGAAATGCCAGTTTTTCCAAAAGACAAATTTATTCAAGCAGTGATTGATACTGTAAAAGCAAACATTGCTTATGTTCCTCCTTACGGAAGTGGCGCAACTCTTTACATTCGTCCTTATATGTTTGGTTGTGATGCTGTAATTGGCGTTAAACCTTCAAATGAATATCAGTTTAGAATTCTGGTTACTCCGGTTGGTCCTTATTTTAAAGGCGGCGTTAAACCAATTAAAGTCAGAATTTCTGATCTTGACAGAGCGGCTCCTCACGGAACTGGCAATATTAAGGCGGGACTTAACTATGCAATGAGTTTATACAATATTGTTGATGCTCACAAAAATGGTTACGCTGAAAATATCTACACTGATCCTGCAAGTCATACTTATATAGAAGAAACTGGCGGCGCAAATATTTTGTTTGCTACAAAAGACGGAAAACTTGTAACTCCAAAATCAAATTCAATTTTACCTTCTATTACAAGACGTTCGCTGATTTATGTTGCTAAGGAATATTTGAATATGGAAGTTGAAGAGCGTCAGGTTAATAAATCTGAATTAAAAGATTTTGTTGAATGTGGACTTTGTGGAACTGCGGCTGTAATTTCGCCAATCGGACAAATTGATGATCACGAAAATTCAATTATGCTTCCTAGTGGAATGGAAAAATGCGGTCCTGTTATGCAAAAACTTCGCGACACGCTTACAGGAATTCAAATGGGCACAGAAAAAGCCCCAGACGGATGGATTTACAAAATTCAATAATTTCTGATTTTTTGATTTTCAAATTTCACAGCAAAACAAACTGTCCTTGAAGTTTAGGCTAAAACTTAAACCGAGGACAGTTTTTTATTTCTAATAAGTTTTAGAATTTATCTTGATTTAATTTTCTTGAGCATCAAAATCTTGAATTAAAGTTTTTTGCCTAAAATTTTCAGTAAGAATTAAATTAGAATTTTCATCTAATACACATTCTAAAATATATGATTGCCTAAATTGATTCAAATATTTATTTTCCGATTTATTATATAAATCTAAATTTACAAAAATAATACCC
>CAZDAY010000005.1:2041-20789 GCA_964503435.1 uncultured Treponema sp. | reverse complement strand
TCGAAGTACACCAACCGTGGTTCGACATGCGGTTGCTGAGTTTATCGAAGTACACCAACCGTTAGACTTTGTCGCTAGAAACGTTGTTGCGAGTTCAACCAACATTTCTTATTGTACAAGTTCATCAACAATTTTTTCATCAAGAACATAAAGACTTAAAGTTGAACCTTTTTTTACTTCGTAAGGAATTGTAAGTTCTTTTCCCGGATGATTCAATCTCACAAGATTTGTAAGCTTACCTTCTGTGTCTTTTGCCTGCAATTCAACAGAAACTGGAGTTGGATATTCTGGAAGTACGTAAGAAAAAATCCCTTTTATATTTTCATCGTTCGCTTTTTTTGTGCCAAATGCAAAATTAACTTTTACGCGAGAAAATTCAGCAATTTCTTCATCAGCATTTTCCATCGAAATTACAGAATCATTTTGCTGCGAATTTTGTGCTTCTGTTGCCGAAAAATCAAAAGTAATATTTGTTTGAGATATTTTTGCTAAAACTGATTTTATAGAATTTCCAAGCAAGTTTGGAACTTTTGCCAAAGGAATTTCAGTTCCGTTTGAAACAATAAAATAAAGTGTTGTCGGATCATAAATTTCTGTTCCCGGTTCCGGGTATTGCATAAGAATTGTGCCCTTGCTTGAATCATCAATTTTGTAAGAAGGTTTAGCCAGTTTTATTAAAGAAAATTCATTGTTGAATTCTTTGTTCAGCGTTTGCGAAATTTCTTCAAGATTTTTGCCAATATAATCATCAATTTGTTCAACTGCAACGCCACGACTTACCGTAAGAGTTACGCGACGATACGCTTTTACAATCGCACCGGCAATCGGATCCTGTTCAATAATTTGTCCGGCATCTCCAATTTCATCAGAATAGCGAAGTTGGATTTTTGGGTACAATTCTTTTTCCTGCATTTCAAGAAGTGCATTTGTTAAAGTTTTTCCCACAACATTTGGGACCATAACTTTTTCAGCGCCCTGAACACTTGCAAAGAAAACCAAAAGACAAATTATAACCATAACAACAAAAGTTATAATCACAGTCCAAACCAGACTTGCGCCACCATTTTTTATGTTTTCCATTTGCGTTTGGAAATTTGTTCTGCACTTTTTTAAAGTATCAAGAATTTTTTTTGATTTTTTATTTTCTGAATTTTCTGCTTCGTTTTTAATTTCGCTGTTTTCCTTTGATTTTTTTGCTTTCATACTTTCCACCTTTTCTTAAAATTTATTTAAATTTTTGATTTGTATAAAGTCAAGTTTTAAATTTAAATATCACTAAAAAAATTATCGCTTATCTTTTGATTTTATTTAAGTGATTTATTTTGATTTTACTCAAGAACTGAATTTATAAAATTTCTTGAACCGTTCATAAATGATTTGTAATCCATTGCTTTTTTTGCCTGCCACTGAAGTTCCGTTACGATTAAAACTCCGTCTCCTGTTTGCACTAGAATTCCGCGTTGCTTGTTGTAAGATAAAACTGTTCCCGGAACTGCCGCTGTATTTTTTGGAACGCTCGGATCTTGAATTGCAATTTTTGAAGCGGCTCTTGCTTTTAGGATTCTAAGTTGAGTTCCATTTTGAAATGTAAAGCAACCAGGCCATGGGGTATATGCACGGATTTGTGCATCAATTTTTTCAGCGCTGTCATTCCAATTTATTTTTCCATCTTCTTTTTTAATAATTCCGCAGTATGATGGATTTCCACTTTGCGCAGTTGCTGGCGGAAGATTTCCTGTTTTTGCAAGATTTCTTAAAATATTTGTGATTGCAGTTGCTCCGTAAAGCGAACATTCTTTCAAAAGACTTTGAGCCGTTTCTGTTCCAGTCAGGCGAATTTTTTGCTGATAAATAATATCGCCTTCATCAATTCCAAGTGCCATTTGTTGAATTGAAAATCCAGTTTCCGTTTCTTGATTTAAAATTGCTGCATTTACAGGAGTTGCCCCGCGATACTTTGGAAGCAAGGATGGATGCAAGTTTATTCCGCCGTATTTAAAAAGTGAAAAAAATTTGGGTCCCAGAATATGACCGTAAGCAAAACACACAAAAATATCTGGTTTTAGTTCTGCAATTTTTTCGCGTTCTTCCTGTTTGATGTGCTCTGGAGAAAAAATTCTAATGTTATCGTTTCTTGCCTCATTCCAGATAAGTGCCGATTTTTCAACTTCAGTTGCAACTAAATCGTGATGTCTGCCTTGTGTGGCTGGCGGATTTGTTAAAACACCAACAATTTTATAATGTTCTTCAAGTTGCTCAGACATTGCACTGTCAATGAGAATTAAATCTAATGCCTTTGCAGAAGCGATTGGACTTCCGCCGTAAATTACTCGAAGCATAAATTATTTAGCCTTTTTAGCAGCTTTTGCGGCAAGTTTCGCTTGAAGACTTGCTTTTTTAGCGGCCTTAAGTTTTTCTTTTTGAGCGGCACGTTCTGCACGTTTTTTAAATTGTTCGATAGTTTTTTCTTTGAACTCAGAATCTCCGCGGTCAATATACATAATTCCGTCCAAATGATCATATTCATGCTGAACACATCTTGCTAAAAGTCCATCAATATCATTAAGAACAAAGGGTTTTCCATTTTCATCCAATGCACTTATGCTAATTTTTTCCGGGCGGACAATTTCTTCTGAATATCCGGGAATTGAAAGACATCCTTCTTCAAAAGAAACAGTTTCTGCTGAAGTTTTTAAAATTACAGGATTTATAAAAACTCTTCTGACATTATCATCCACAATAATTACAAAAAATCTTTTTGAAATTCCCACTTGCGGTGCGGCCAGCCCAACTCCATTTGCGCTAATCATAGTTTCAAACATTTCGTTCAGCAAATTTCTAAAATCATCATTTATTTCCTGCGGTTCAACTTCAACACATTTTTGTCGTAAAACATCTTCGCCTAATTTACAAATTCTCATTTTGATTTTCTCCCAGTCTTAATCTTGCAGCGTGAGCGTGTGCAGCCAAACCTTCAGCGTCTCCTAAACAAGCGGCAGCTTTTGCACTTTCAATCATTCCAGATTTTCCACTTTCTGTGCGCAAAGTTGTAACTGTTTTTAAAAAGACACGAACCGAAAGTCCGCCAGTAAAGCGAGCACTTCCAGAAGTTGGTAAAGTATGATTTAATCCCGCTGCATAATCGCCAAAAACTTCCGCTGCGTTATGACCAATAAAAAGTGAACCATAATTGTGAACCAAAGATTGAATTTTATCGCGCTCAATTCCGCTTTCCATTGCAAGTTCCAAATGTTCCGGCGCTTTTTTATTTGCAATTTCTGCTGCCTGCTCAAGATTTTCTGTTATTATAATTTTTCCGCAGTTATTAATGCTTTGTGAAGCGACATCCTTTGTTGGTAAAACTTCAAGTTGCTTTTCAATTTCCAGTGCCACAAGATTCGCCAAAGTTTTATCTGGAGTTGCCAAAACTGGCTGTGCTACAACATCGTGCTCTGCCTGCGCCAAAAGATCAGCGGCGAGCCATTCAGGATTTGCACTTGAATCCGCAATAATAAAAACTTCAGTTGGTCCGGCAATCATATCAATGCCAACAGTTCCATAAACAAGTTTTTTTGCTTCGGCAACAAATTTATTTCCCGGCCCCACAATCACATCAACTTTTGGAATTGATTCAGTTCCAAAAGCCAGTGCTCCAATCGCCTGCGCTCCACCACAAGCAAATACTTTCGTAACTCCGCAAATGTAAGCGGCTGCCATAATATTTTCATCAGCGAAAGCCTTTCCGTTTTTAGTTTTGGGATTTCCCTGTTCATCTTTGTCGCTCGGATGAATGCGTGGAGGCGTACAAAGAATAATTTGTTTAACACCGGCTGCAACTGCTGGCGTAACAGTCATAACAACTGTGGAAAGCAAAGGAAAGCGACCTGCCGGAACATAAACTCCAGCTTTTTCCACAGGAATATTTTTTTGACCAGTAAAAATTCCCGGCGAAAGTTCCATTTCAAAATCATTAAAAGATTCTTTTTGTTTAAGCGCAAATTTTAAAGCAAGTTCGTGCGAAAGACAAAGCGATTCGTAAAGTTTCGGATTATTCTTTTGCATTTTTTCTGCTGCATCTTTTAATTCACTCTGCGGAATTTCAAAATTATTAGGATTGCAAACATCAAATTTTTGAGTATATTCGTGAAGTGCCTTGTCGCCAGAACTTTGAATATTTTTTAAAACATCACGGACAGTTTCTATGCTTGAACCAAAATCGCGTCCGTCAAAAAATTTTTTTTCTATTTCGTCTGCATTTAAAATTTTTATCATGGTTTTTTATACTAGCACAAAAAATCTTCTGTTCCAATATCTTTATTTTGTATAATTTGGAGCGAATTCTGCTGTTTACATTGCTTCGCATCATAAGTTTTGTACTAAGATTTCGCCCCAGACAAAACCCGCTTTTCGTGGTTCCAGCCTTCGCTTCCATTGCTACGCAACTCGCCTGCGGCTCGCCACTACAATCGGGGCTAAGTCCTCTGCAAAATCATCAAAGTGACAGATTTATTTTTCTTTATGACGCCTGTCTAATTCATCATAAACATCCTGCCAGTTAACGCCTTCCTTATACATAAGAACGCTCACAAAATATAATAAATCCGCTGTTTCCCAAATTACATCTTCTTTTGTTTCTGCTTCGTCGGTAAGTTCTTCTGCTTCTTCCATAACTTTTTCGCGAACTCTTTTGCTGTCCAAAGTTGCAGTATAACTTCCCGGTCGCGGAGATGCAAAACGCTCTGAAATTGTATTGTAAAGTCTTTCAAGGCTTGAACGTTCATCCGCTTCAGAACTAAAACATGTAAAACTTCCCGTGTGGCACGCTCCACCATTTGGAATAACTGTTGCCAAAACTGTGTCCCTGTCGCAATCAACACGCAATTTTACAAGTTCCAAAAAGTGTCCTGAAGTTTCACCCTTTGTCCACAAAGTATTTCTTGTACGACTAAAAAATGTTAACTTTCCAGTTTCAAAGGTTTTTTCAAAAGCTTCTCTGTTTGAATAAGCCATCATAAGAACTTCACCATTCACACTTTGCACAATAACAGGAATTAAACCGTCAGTTTTTTCAAAATTTAAGCAGGAAATAAAACTGTCTTTTAAATTTACTGCTCCGGTGTACAAAGCCATTCCCAGTTGAACATCGCAGCCAAGCCTTTCAAGTTCAGAAATTTGTTCAATGGAATTAACTCCGCCCGCTGCCACAACACGGCAATTTACTGCATCTCGTAAAGCTTTTACCTGTGCCATATCAGTTCCCTGCATACAGCCTTCTTTTTCCACGCAAGTAAATAAAACTTCGCTGGCAAACTTTTGAGCCTCTTTTGCGCCTTCAATCAAACTAATGTTTACAGTTTCTTTCCAACCTTTAACCGCAATTTTTCCATTTATAGAATCCACGCTGATAATAATTCTCTGCTTTCCAATCGCATTGCAAAGTTCAGTTAAAAATTCTTCGTTTAAAACAGGATCTTCCGGATTTTTTCTGTTTGCATTCCATGCCGCTGAGCCAATAATTACTTTTTCGGCTCCAAGTGAAATCAACTGCCTTGCTTTTTTTACACTGCGAATTCCTCCGCCAACACGAACATTTCCTTTTCTCAAAAGCGATTTTAAAAGTTTAGTATTTGCTGTGTTTCCTTTTTCATCAAGATTGCCCATCGCTGCATCTAAATCAATAATTGCAACTTCACCATATTTATTAAATTCTTTGATAAGTTGCAAAGCATCATCGCGTTTAAGAATCAAATCTTTTCCGTTTTTTAATTGAACAACATGTCCGTCTTTTAAATCTATTGAAGAAATAACCATAATGTTCACAGTTTACCAAAAATGAAACTTATTCACAATGTAAAAAAAAATTGTTAAACTAACAAAAATATGTCTTTGCTCAAAATTTCTGATGCAAGTTATTCATATCCTCATTCAAAAACAAATGCTTTGGAAAATTTAAATATTCAAATTGAAAAAGGAGAATATATTGCACTTTTGGGAACAAACGGTTCTGGAAAATCCACTCTAGCAAGAATGATGGCAATGTTTTTTGAGCCAGATACGGGAACTGTTGAATTAAAAAAAGATGTTTTGCCAGGAATTGTTTTTCAGCAGCCAAAAGAGCAGATTGTTGCAGGAATTGTTGAACGCGACACAGCATTTGGTCCGCAAAATCTTAATATTTCAAAAAGTGAAATTGAACTTAGAACGATTGAATGTTTGAGCGTTGTTGGTCTTGCAGACAGAGCGCTTGACAGAACTTTTGAACTTTCTTTGGGACAAACTCAGCGTTTGGCATTTAGTGGAATTTTAGCACTTTTTCCGGATTTTCTGATTCTTGATGAATGTACTGCAATGCTTGATCCGTCGGCACGAAATGAAATTCTTCAGCTTGTTGATGGTTGGAATCGGAAGGGGTATACGGTTATTCACATTACGCACGATTTAAGCGAAACATTGCACGCAAAAAGAGTTTTGGTTCTTGAAAAAGGACATTTGATTTTTGATGATTCAGTTGAAAATTTTATGAAAAGTCCAAATGTGCTTAATAAAATTTTTTGTGATGATTCTTATCTTTATAAACGAAATAATTTTTTTGATAATCCGCCTACTCAAAATTCATCCTTGCTTCAAAAAAAAGAAGACGCTTTGCAGGTAAAAAATATTTCATTTTCATGGCAGGAGCGCAAGGTTTTTGAAAATTTAAGTTTTAGTTTAAAAAAAGGAACTTTAACTTCTCTGACCGGACCTTCTGGCTGCGGAAAATCAACTTTGTTTGAATGTTTAGCCGGCCTACAAAATATCTCTTCTGGCGAAATTTACGCTTTGAACAGACCGTCGCTTGCTCTTCAAGAAAGTGAAGCGGCACTGTTTGAAAGTTTTGCTGGCGATGATGTTGCGTTTGGGCCTTTAAATAACGGCGTTTCTGGAAAAGAACTTTTGCTGCGTGTAAAAAATTCTATGGAAATGGTGGGGCTTCCTTACAAGGAATTTGCAAACCGACAGACATTTAATTTGAGTGGCGGTGAAAAAAGAAAATTGTCTTTGGCGGGAATTATTGCTTTGGATTCTGATATTATGATTTTTGATGAACCAACTTCGGCACTTGATTCTTATTCAAAAAAAATTGTTTTGCAAAGTTTGCGTCGGCTTGCTGATGAAGGAAAAACTGTTTTGTTCAGCACGCATCGCTTAGAAGAAGCAAATATCGCTGATGTTCAACTTTCCTGGTCTGATTTGATTTCTTCTGGCGCACAGGAAATTCTTTGTGAACAAAAAAATTTTTCTGGCGTGCAGGAAATTCTCGGTGAACAAAAAAACTTTTCTGGCGCGCAGGAAATTCTTTGTGAACAAAAAAACTTTTCTGGCAAACCGCAAATTTCTGCTGAACAAAAAATCCCCAATGAACAAAAAAAATCTTCTGTCTCTGATTCAATCACAAATCCAAAATTAAAAAAAATGGATGCAATGGAAAATACAAAAATCTTAAAAACTTTACGAAAAACTTCTCAGGCTTTAATAAGTCCCGCAAAAATTCCATTGTCGCCCGTAAGCGTTTTGCCAGCACTTTTAAAAACAATTTTATTTCTTTCAATTTTTACAGTAAGCATTGTGGTGCGACCAGTTTTTCTGTGTGCAATTTTGTTTGCTGTAAATATTCTTTATGGAATTTTGGCGTTTTATCCTCCAAAAAAATTCTTTTCAGCCATAAAAGCACTTTTGCCATGGATTTTAATTTTTGCAATAATCGAAATTTTATTTTTTGAACTTGACGGAAACATTTTATTTCAATGGAAAAAATTTGTAATAACGGACACAAAACTTCAAGCCATTTCTAAAATATTTTTGCGTGCAACGAGTTTGATTTTGTGTGTAGGTACGTTTATTTACACAACAAACGAAAGGCAAATTTTAGACGGAATTTCTTTGCTTTTAAAACCACTTTCACTTATAAAAATTCCAGTTAGATATGCGGTTCTTGTAGTGGGAATTATTTTCAGATTTATTCCGATTTTAATAGAAGAATTTTCTGGAATTATAAAAACGCAAATTGTCAGAGGCGCGTTTGGTAAGGCAAAGGGATTTAAAAAGTTAAAAATTTTAATTCCGCTTTTTGTGCCACTTCTTTTGCAATCATTCAGAAAGGCTGAACATCTTTCAGAAGCATTAACCGCAAGATATTTTGATTGAAATTCTTAGCCTTTAAATATACAATTTTATGTTTTATTTTTGATATTTATTCGAGGATGGGTGAAAAACGATGACCTGGAATTTTATGTTTTTTGTAAACAGCGTTTTTCTTGGAGTGGGACTTGCAATGGATGCTTTTTCAATTTCCCTTGCAAACGGTTTAAATGAAAATCAAATGACAAAGCGCAAAATGATTTGTGTGGCTGGAGTTTATGCGTTTTATCAGTTTGCAATGCCAATGATTGGCTGGTTTTGCGTTCACGGAATTGCAGAATATTTTATAGTTTTCCAGAAATTTATTCCCTGGATTGCATTGATTTTACTGCTTTACATCGGAATAAAAATGCTCGTTGAATCAATTATTGAAATTAAAGAACATAAAAATTTTTCTGTCGAAGAATCCGCATCATCATCAACAAAATCAAATAAAAAATTAACTTTTGGCGTTTTAATGGTTCAGGGAATTGCAACTTCCATAGACGCGCTTTCCGTTGGTTTTACAATTTCAGAATACGGAACAATTATGGCTTTAGTTGCTTCGTTAATTATTGCATTTGTTACTTGGATAATTTGTTTTATTGGCTTAGTTGTGGGCAAAAAAGCGGGCGCAAAGTTAGCAGAAAAAGCAAGTATTTTTGGCGGAATTATTTTGATTTTTATAGGAATTGAAATTTTCGTAAAAGGTATTTTCTTTTAGATTTTAATAATTCTTCGGAAGCCGTTTTCAACTTGGCGTTCATACCGAGAGTGCATTTTGATGTTTTTAAGGAGAGTTTATGGAATATATGAAATGGATTATTCTTGGAATTGCAATTTTAATGTACGTTTTTGTAATCATTTTTCAAGACAAAAAAGTTTGGTTTACTTCTGGCGCAGCACTGCTTGTTATTCTTTTAGGAACGATTTTTCCAAATGTGATTTTTCCCCTACCAGAAGATATTTTGGCGAGAGAAAGTGCTTTTCCGTCTCATATTTACGCTTTTACACATTCTTTTACAGATATTATCAACTGGAATGTTATTTTAATTTATTTAGGAAGTATGACTATTGCTTCAATGTTCATTTATTCTAAAGTTCCGTCGCGTTTCGCTGATGATATTGTTTCAAACAGCAAAAATACTGGACTTGCAATGGTTTTAATTCTGGCGATGACAGGAATTATTTCAATTTTTGTTGAAAATGTTGCAACTGTTTTAGTTATGGCTCCAATCGCACTTGCCTTGTGTTCTAAGTTAAAAATAAATCCAACATATTTTATGATGGGACTTGCGGTTATGAGCAATCTTGAAGGAACTGCAACTTTGGTAGGCGATCCTCCTTCAATGATTTTTGCTTCTTACGCTGGTTATAATTTTAATGACTTTTTCATTCACAATGGAAAAATTTCAGTTTTCTTTTTTATTCAGGCTGGACTTGTTGCTGGCTGTACGTTTTTTTATTTTTTCTTTGCAAAAAATGGACGCAATAAAATCGAAATTGAAAAAGAAAAAGTTGTATCCTGGTTTCCGTTCATTGTTTTCATTATTATGATTTTTGGATTAGCAGGAATTTCTTTTATTCACACAAGTTTTGCTTATTTAAGTGGAATTTTTGTTTTTTCACTCGGATTGATTTGTTTGATTTGGTACAAATTTATTCAGAAAAAATCTAAATCAGAAGTTCTTAAAGTTGTAAAAGAATTGGACTGGGAAACAATTTTCTTTTTGCTGGGAATTTTTGTTGTAATCGGGGCAATCCAGTCGGTTGGTTTACTAAACGATTTTTCTTTGTTCCTTGCTGATAAAACTGGCGGTTCAAAATTCTTAGGATTTATAATTATTTTGTTAGTTTCAGTTGTAATCAGCGGATTTGTTGATAATGTTCCTTACATTATTGCAATGCTTCCTGTTGCTGGCGGAATGGCAACTGCAATGAACATTAGCCCGGAACTTTATTTATTTGCCTTGCTGATTGGTTCTTGTCTTGGTGGAAATCTTACGCCTTTTGGTGCAAGCGCAAATATTGTTGCAATGGGAATTTTGAAAAAGGAAGGACATCCTGTAAAAATGGGCGGTTGGTTAAAAATTGGAGTTCCGTTCACAATTATTACAACAAGTATTTCAGTTTTATTGCTATGGTTGGTTTGGGCATAATTTATTTAACTAGCCAAAATAAAGAATGAAAACTGCGGTTGTTGAGTTTATCTAAACATTCAATGACCGCTAAGTTTTAAACTTATTAGACAATCCATGACATTTTTCTCAAAAATTTCTTCTAAATAATTTATTTTTCTTATCCGATATCATAAATAGAAGTTAAGTCTATAAAAAAATAAGCACTGAAAAAGTTCTATTTTTTTGTCATTGTTGGGCTTTGACAGTTTTTCAGTGAACTTTGTTTAAAAATCGGCTTAGAGGAATAAATTATGTATTCTGCTGGAATAACATTAAACGCATCTTCATACAAAACTCTTTTTTCAAGTGGAGCAGGAAATCTTTGTGTTCCAGTAAAGCCAAGTGCTGTTATTTATTCACAATTTTCTTATGTTCGCGGAACTGCCGCCTCTTCTGAACAAATTACAGTTCCTATTGATAAGGTTAGAATTTTAAATACCTTAATAAATCAACTGGTTTCAATGAAAAAATCAAATGTGTCGCCTAATCAAGATTTTTCTGAAATGACAGAAGAACAAAAGGATGAATTGATAAAAACTTATGAAAAGCAAATTCAGCAAACTATTTCGCTGGCAAATCAAACTGGCGGTTATGGTTTGTCTGGAGTTATGCTGGAAGCCGGAACTTTGCTTTCGTTAAATGTGTAATTTAGGGTTTCTTATTATTTGGGGTATTTCGTCTTTAGCCTTGTGACGAATGCCCCTTTTTATTTTAAGCAAATTCTTTAACTCAAGTGTCGAATTTTTCTGTGTTTACAGAAGATTTGTCTTTTGCGGATTTTTCAGAACTT
The DNA here is from genome assembly GCA_964503435.1 of uncultured Treponema sp. GTDB lineage: Bacteria > Spirochaetota > Spirochaetia > Treponematales > Treponemataceae > Treponema_D. Next base: position 9,662 of record CAZDAY010000005.1, on the reverse strand, counting down.
GCCGATTTTTTACCACTAGAATTTAGTGTTTTTGCAGAAGAATTTTCTGTTTTCTTTTGAATTTTTTTTGCCTTAGATTCTTCTTTTAACGCTTTTAACTGCTGTTTTTTAGCATTTATACTTTTTTGAAACATAATTTTTGCGTATTCCAAAGCACCTTCATATTCTTTACTTGAAATTCCTGGAAATTTCTTAAACCAATGTTCAATATTTTTTTGCCGAACGGAAATCTTTTCAACATTATCAAGCATGATTTTAGTAAATTTCTTTTTGTTAAGTTTCGATTGTTCTTTTACAGAATCCAGCATTTCTGACAAAGATTTATTTTTAAACCATGGTTCACTTTCAAATCGTTCTTTCAAATGTTCTTCAAAACCTTTAAGTTTTTCCATTGCGGTGGCAAAATTAATAAGTTTATGGAATGTAAAAATACAATCAACAGCAAGCACAAATAATAATCCGCCAAAAATGTATTGAATGTAAGGTTGAATTTTATCCCAGTAAACAATTTTCATCATAAGCGGATGTAAAAAATGCTCCAGCGCAAGCCCTCCAATTCCAAAGGCACAACTGTTTACAAGACAAATCCTTCCGTTCAAATTCATAAAACTCTTTGAATAATCCCACCATTTTGCATGAAAAATTTTTTCTAAAGCCCAGTGCGTAAAATATTCAAGAATCGAAGTTAAAATCATTGAAGCAAGAAAAAGTCTTACCCAGGTTTCGCGCCAGGGATAAACGCCATAAATTATTAAAATTGCACCAAAACCGTAAATTGGACAAATTGGACCGTAAAGCATTCCTCGATATTCAAATTTTTTTGTGCGAACACCAACCCAAATTTCTTCACAAAACCAGCCGATAAACGAATAAATCAAAAATAATAAAAATAAATGCTGAAAATCAATTTGTGGCATTTCTATTAAAGACATAAAATTCTCCGTTTTTTAATTTTGATATTTAAAATTTAATTGTTGGTTTTAAGTGCCGCCTCTTAAGTAGAAAATCTCGTGTTAACCAGAAAATTTTCCGTGTTCAGCCAGACAATGAAAGTTCCCTGAAATCACAAAAGTTTGCAAAAATCTTCAACAAAACTGTTTATTTTTTCAATGCTTTCTTCATCTTCTTTGAGCGTAAAAAGTTGACCGTCGCCACTTTCCGGATTTTTCAAAACAATTTTTTTGCGTTTCAAAAGCTGAACTGAAATTAAATCTTTTAATCCAGAAACAAACCAAACTGAAACGTTGTAAAAATTTTCGCTGGAAATACGAAGTTTTTTTTCATTTTTTAGCGCTTCAAGCATTTTTTGAGTTTGCAGAACAAGTTTTTCCTTTTGCTCAACAATTATTTTTGCTGCATTTTCATCAAAATATTTCTGACTTTCAACAAAAGTGTAAATTTGGAAAAAAGGGGATTTTTCGTGCATTTTAAAAAATCTGCTGGCAATTCCTTTAAAAACTGTTTCTACAGGATATTTTTTTGCAACATTTGTGTAGTCATTTGGAATAAAACTTATTGAAAAAAGATATTCTCTGCAAGATTCTGTTGCTTTTTGAATAAGATCTTCCCGATTTTCAAAGTGATTATAAAGCGACGATTTTTTGATTCCCAAAACATTTGAAATGTCGCCCAAACTAGTTTGTCCAGTTGAATGATAAAACGCAACATTAAGTAAAGCCCGAATTATATCATCATCTGTTAGTTTTTTTGCCATAAAAATTCTCCCGATTTCAAGTTGGAAAGTTTCAAACCACGAAACAAATCCTAACGTTTGGTAGTTTAATTTTACTCTCCTAATTTACTAAAAGCAAGTTAAAATCAAATTTTAAAATTTTTATCTGATTATTTTTTTTGACTAAATTTTATTTTTTCACACTCCCAGAAGATGTAGCCCAGACAGTAAGGGCGAGCGTGGCTGCTTACAGGCAGACTAAGCGAGTTGCGAAGCAATGGAGGCGATAAGCCGAAACCCTGAATGGCTGGTTTTGTTTTAGATAAAGTCTTAGCACAAAAAAATAAGTGTTAAATAGAAAAACGTGCTCCAAAATAAAAAAAATATCTAGTTGAAAGCAAGTAAAATCTGCGTTAATGTTAAAATATGCAGTTTATTAGTACAAGAGACAGTTCTAACAAAGTTGGATTTAAAAAGGCAATTTTAGATTGTATGCCAAAAGACGGCGGTTTGTATGTTTTTGATGACACAACAGATTTGCGCCGCTGGATTTTATATTCTGATGAAAATACAAGTTTTGCAAGTCTGGCTGGAGCGTTAACTTCTGCAATGATTAACGATGAATTCAGTCCGATTATTTGCGAAACCATTGCAAGTCACGCTTTTAGCAAAGATCCAATTTTGCGACAAATTGATAAAAATATTTTTGTTCTTGAACTTTTTAATGCAGAAACTGGAACTTTTAAAGATTACGGCGTTTCTTATTTGACAAATGCGATTGAAACAATTTTGACTCTTGATGGCGAAAAGTCAATTTTGCTGGATGCGACAACTGGCGAACTTGGTGCGTGTATGGCGAGTGCGATTCGGAACAAAAAGTTAATTAAGTCAGTTTTGCTTTATCCAAAAGGAAAAGTTCGTGGCTTAAAAGAAAGCGATTTTGTTTGGAATGGCGGAAATATTTATCCTGTTGAAGTTGACGGAACGATTGAAGATTGCCGGAACCTTATTAGAAAAGTTTTTGCTGAACGTGAACTTGTAGAAAAATATCACTTAACTGTTGCGAACACAGCGAATATTGGTAGGCTTTTACCGCAATCATTTTTTTATACTTTTGCTTTTTCGCGGATAAAAAAGTTGATTGATGGCGATATTTTTTATGCAGTTTCGGCTGGAAATTATGGAAATTTGGTGAGCGGACTTTACGGTTGGAAAATGTGTTTGCCTGTAAATGGATTTATTGTTCCTTCAACTCCAAATTTAACGCTTGATATTCACGGAAAATGTATGGTTGTTGACAGTTTTGTGCCGCTTGAACAGAGAAGTCCGGTTGATCCATGTGAACCTTCAAATATTGAACGCTTTGAACATATTTTTAAAGCAAATTCTTTGATGATGAAGGATTTTGTTTTTCCGGCTAATGTTAGCGAAGAACAGAAGAATTCTGCCTGCAAAGAACTTTATATGAAGTATAAAATTTATGCAGACAGTGAAACTTCTGCTTCTTATGCCGCCGCAATGCAGCACAAAAATCTTTTTGATGATTATGGAGCCTTAGTTTTAATTTCTCGCGATCATCCTTGCCTGGACAGCGCTTTTATAAAACATAATCTTGGTGAAACTCCAGAAATTCCGCAAAATGTCGCCAGTGCATTTGCTCCAACTCAAATGGGGCGAAAACTTCTTGCACCAAACGACATTGATTCTTTAATTACAATTTTGAATTCTTTGAATCTTCTGCGGCTTTTTTAGACTTTTTTGTTTTTGCCGAAGAACTTGCAGTTTTCTTAGAAGAACTCTCCGATTTTTTGCTTGTTACAGAAGATTTTTTTTGCGGTTCGAGAAGTTTTAAGAATTCTTCACATTTGTAATCACAACATTCTTTTGCGGCATTTAAAGTTCTGTAAAGGCGATAAATTTGTTCGCGCAAAGTTCTTGAATTACACATTGCAACTGTTTTTAGAGCAAACCACAAAGTTTCTTCAATGCGTTCTTTGTTAAACCATTTAATTCCATTAAATTCATTTGTGCCAGACAAAATTCTTGAATTCTTTGAATCAACTAAAAGCCTTGCTGTTTCGTAAGTTGATTTTATAAACGAACTTGTGCCAAAGTTAAAATCTTTAATTTTTAAACAAATAAAAATTCTTTGGAAAATGTCCTGCAGATTAGGTTTTTTCTCACCAGCGAGAGTAAGAAGTTCTGTAAGTTTTCTAGCGTAGCCCCATTTTATTGCATTTTTACTTCCAGCACTTGCAACCGCTGCAACCGCCGCAAATTCTGTATCAAAAGAAAGAGAACTTATCTTTGTTTGTTCAATTTTCGTTTTGATTTCGTTTTCATCTTTTGCCTTAATATTAAATTCTTCTTGTTCCGCAGTGATTGGAATAAAATCACTGCCAGCGTTATTTAAATATTGAATTTCTTTGGTGAAATTTGAAAATCTTTGTTCGGCAGTAAGTTCAATATTTTTGATTGTAGTTTTGCTTGAATCAGAATTGAGTTTTTTTGATTTTTTGTTCGAAGTTTTAACTGAACTTTCCAAAGCGACAATTTCTTCTTCAAGTTTTAATTCTTCGTTTTCAAACAAAATTTCCTGTTTGTAATAAGAAATTGCCCTTTCTTTAAACGATTCAAGAAAATCTTCAACATTAAGTTTTGGTTCTGCTCGCAAAAGTTTAATTCCAGCCACAAAATCAGCAGAAATAAAATCTGTAAGCGCCTTATAAAGTTCTTTGTATTTATATTCTTGCCATGCAACTTCTAAATCAAAAACGCCCGAACCGTTTAAAAGTTGATTTAAATGGAAATATTTTTTGTCTGCTCCGTCAACAACCTGATGAACATCAATGTAAACCTGACTTTCAAATCCGTTTAAACCAATAAACATTCCTTTTTCTAAGATTTCATTGCTTGTGCGGATAAACCATAAATTGCTCCGTGCTTCATGCAAAACGCAGTAATTGTCTTCTCCGTAAGAAAGTCCCAAACCTTCGCCCAGCGATTTTGTGCACATTTGAGTTTGGTCAGTTTGTCCGTTAGTTTTATGGATTTTAGCAAATTCACAAGATTGTTTTATCCAGCCAAACGCCCGTTCGTATTTATTGTTGTAAAAGACGATTGAATTTTCGTTGCCAGCGGAATTTGAATAAGCAAAAATATTTTCGTTTACAGTTCCGTTGTTCCATACATCGTAGAACAGAAAATTTTCAACCCCAGAAAATAAATAACGCTTGTGCAAAAGAGGGAAAATGTCGTGGCAATGTCGCTGATACAAATTTTCATCAATTTTTTCATCGCGGTAAGCACGAGTGTATTCCATTCCGTATTTTTCTTCAAAACCTTCAATTTGTCCGTGACCAAACATTGGAAGACCTGGCATTGTAATCATCAAAGTACAAACGCCAAAATATTTGTCGCCCTTACCAAACTGAGCAACTGCGGTTTCTTCGTCAGGATTGTTCATAAAGTTTACAAAACGTTTTAAAACTTCAGGGTCAAATTTTATTGTGTTTTTAACTGTGTCGCGATACTTTTGATTTTCTTCCTTTTTGAGCATATTCATAAAGGCGCTGTTGTAAACGCGATGCATTCCAAGCGTTCTTGTAAAATAACCTTCCATCATCCAAAATGCTTCTGCAAGTAAGAGCGTGTCTGGCATTTCTTTAGCGCAACGGTCAACAACTTCCCGCCAAAATTCATTTGGAAGCCGAGCTTCAAAATCTTGTGTGCTAAGCGCGTATCTGCTTCGGCTGGCAATATCTCCTCCGTGGCCTGGCTGCGGATACCAAAGTCTGCGGATATGTTTTTTTGCAAGAACCATTGCCGCATCAAAACGGATAATCGGGAAATTTCTGGCAACATTTAAAATCTGCTGAATTACAGCCTCGCGTGCCGTTGCATTTAAAAAATCAATCTGGGCAGTGTCGTTCCAAGGCATTCCAGTTCCGTCATTTCCGTGATAAATATAAGTTACGTCTCCTGTTTGATTGTCAACTCTTTTGAAACAAACCGCACAATCAGTTTTTGAATAATAATGATCTTCCAAAAAAATGCTGACTCTTGAATCCTGACTTAAATTTTCGCCAGAAAAACTGTACTGAGGAAAAGGACATTCTTTTGAAGTAATAAAATAATCTGGATGTTCAATAACCCATTTTCCGTCCATTCCAGTGTGATTTGGAACCATGTCGCTTGCCAGTCGAATTCCGCGTATCCAGCATCTGTGACGCAAATTTTCTAAAGCCGACCAGCCACCTAAATTACCAGCAATTTCATAATCGTAAAGTGAATAAGCACTAGCCGCCGCTTCTGGATTTCCGTTGATTTGTTTAATTCTTTTGCTCGCGTAAGAACGTTCCCACAAACCAATAAGCCACAGTCCTGTAAAACCTTCATCGCGCAACAAATCCAATTCTTCGTCAGGAATTTGGTCAAGACGAGAAATATCTTTTTCGTATTTTTTGCTTAACTGATAAAGCCAAACCAAAACTGTTTTTGCCATAAGCACAACTTTTGGCATCCAATCGCGGTCAGGAGAAAAGCGTTCATATTCCTGACTTAAATTTTCGTAAGAATAAGCGTCCATGCTGACTTCGCCGCCATTTGTTGGGTGCCAGGAAGCTTTTTCTTCTTCAGAAATAATGTCCATGCCTTCCAAAAGTTTTAAAATCCAATCACCAAGCAAATCTTTCCAGTAGGTTCGAATATAATCGAGCTGACCTTTTAGCGAAGTTGGAAAAGCAACAACCGGTTCTTTAAGCATTGTAATTAAATCATTGTTTTTAGGGCCAAAAACAGGCTGCGTTTTAAAATATGCTTTTATTGTGGTCCATGTTTTTACATAATTTGGATTTTTTAAAAGATTTTTTTCATCAAATAAAATTTGAAAAGGATGAAATGCCGGATTTTCGTTTGCAAGGTGAAGCAAAATCATTTCTTCAAGAACTTGTTCGCGGTTAGAGCGAGGATTTTTTGTCGCCTTATCAACTGGAGATTTTTTTAAATAATCCTGATTTGTTAATTTTCCTTTGTAAACATCAACTGGCGGAAATTCATTCATAAATTCAAGCAAAAGTTCATCAATTTTTTCTTTACCAAAATCATTGTCTAAATTGTCAAGAAGATTTTTAAAACTCATCGGAGCCTTGTCGCGCCTGAACAAAAATGCAACGTAATGGAAAACTTCGTCAATAAGTCCCATTGCATTTAAAGTTCCAGCAGAAATTCTTTTTTGATTTTCGCCACGTTTGTCAAAGAGTTCGTTAAGTTTAGTTTGAAATTTTTGAACTGCCTTAAAATCCGCAAACAAAACATTTCCGCTCGAAGAAAAAATTTTTTCATCAAAATTGCATAAATCGCGGATATTTTTGCTTACGTGAAATTCGTTATAAGAAAAATTCATTTTTTGCCCCCAGTTTTTTCATTGTGAATGTTAACAATAGTTTTTATTTTTTCAATTAAGTTTTTATTTGAATTCAATTCTTCAATTTCTGCCGGAATTCTGTAAGTCCAGTTAAATTCGTTCACGCTTCCAGGAATATTTATTCGTTCATCTTGAGCGTTTGCCAGATAATATTTTTGATCCAGATATAAATAATCTTGCAGAGGATTTATAAACCATGCGGAATTTGTTAAAGCGCAGTTTTGTAAAACATAATTTGCGATTTTTGGATTAAAATTCTGTTCGTCCAATGGCTTTTCTTCTATTTTATTAGCCGATTTTTGATTATTTTCGTTGATTAAATTGCTTGAATTTATTGATGAACTTGCTGATTTTTGTGCAACAGAAAAATTATTTTGATTTTCATAAAAATTTTCTTCAAAAAGTTCCGCTTGGAAAATTTCTGTATTTTTTTGATTTTTTGCAGCAGATTTTGATTTTTTCTTTGCAGCAGATTTTTGATTTTTGCCAGAATTGCCAGAACTGCCAGTTTCGCCAGAAAATTC
>CAZDAY010000005.1:0-1941 GCA_964503435.1 uncultured Treponema sp. | reverse complement strand
CAGATTTTTGATTTTTGCCAGAATTGCCAGAACTGCCAGTTTCGCCAGAAAATTCGCTGTCAGCAGAAAATTCTTTGTCGCTATCTCCAGCCAGACTTCCGCTTGTTAAAGTGTCAGTTTCGTTTGCATCAGTAAAATCTGCAAAATTTTCAGGTGCAAAAAAATCATCTTTTTGAGTCATTTTAATGAATTCTTTTACACTTTGCTTTTCTTCATTCCACCATTGCCGTAAAGTTGAACTGTCGTGAACAGAACTTGTAGCAACGCTTAATTCAGGATAATCTTGCAGCGAAACATAAGGCTGATTTCCCTGTTCCCAGTTTCTGCACCAGCGCACAACTTTTAGCGAAAGAATATTTAATTTTTCCAGAACTTCATTCATGCAAGGAATGTTTGCACCCAAATCTTCTGCACAAGGAATCATATTTGTTGCGTTTACGATTGGCGTAAGAGAATTCAGTGCCTGTTCTTTCCATAAAATATTTTCTTTTTGATTTAAGTTAAAAAATAATTCGTTAAGTTTTTGTTTTTCGCCTTCATTTAGACTTTTCCATGCCGTAGAATTTTCGCGCGAATAAACTGGAATAAATTTATTTTTGCTGATTTCAATAATTGCACGATCTTTCCATTTTTGAGCAAGTGCGTTTTTAATACGCAAATCTTTTGCTTCGTCATCACAAAATTTCTGTTCAAAAATTTCCTTGTCGCCTTTTATGGATTCCTTAAAATTCCAAAGTTCTTCAGAATTTATCCGGGTACAGATTTTTTCAAGAATTTGTGTTGCTTCTTCGTGATTCCATGTAATGTCTTCAATAAAACCTGTAGAAATGTGCGGTTTGCTAAGCCATGAAATTCTCGATTCATCAAATCCTAAATTTTCCAAATCCTTAGAACTAAAACTTTCAAACGGAATTGTCCGTCCCAAAAATGCACTTGTTTCGTTTTGATTAACTGCCCAAATCCTGAAAAATCCCAAAATATGATCAATTCTAAAAGCATCATAATAATTTGAAGCAAGTTTAACTCTGTCTTTCCACCAGTTATATTCATCGCTCGCAATTCGTTCCCAATTATAAGTAGGAAAGCCCCAGTTTTGCCCCAAAGGATTTTCTGCGTCTGGCGGAGACCCGGCTCTTTCTTCCTGATTAAAAAATTCTGGTTTCGCCCAGCAATCCACAGAATCTTCGTTCATTAAGATTGGAATGTCGCCTTTTAAAATGATATTTTTTGAGCGCAAATAATCTGCACTTTCTTGAAACTGTTCTGCGGCTCTAAGCTGACACCAGACAAAAAATTTGTGTGAAGATTTTAAAGCCTTATTGTTCCAGCGTGTTATGATTTCAGAATATTTAAGTTTAGAAAAATTTGAATTCCATTGTTTCCAGCTTGATTGCATAAAATCATCTTTAAGATTTTTAAAAACTGCATAAGGAATTACCCACTTATTTTTTAAAACGAAATTTTCCAAATCATCTTTAAATTTTAATGAATAAGAATTGTTTTCATTTTGATTTAAATCAATTTTGTTGGATTTTGAATTTCCTGTAAATTTTTTTTCATCAAGTTCAATTTTTTTTTCTATATAATTGTAAAGGAAATGCAAAAGTGTAAGTTTTTCTTGCAAAATTTGAGTGTAATCAAATCGCTTAGAATATTTTATTTTTTTGTTAAAAGATTTAAATGCCTGACAAAAATTTTTGTCGTTAGCAAAAGCGTCTTCAAATTCCGGAAGAGATTGAATTCTTATGTAAAGAGGATGCAACGCAAATGCAGAAAGACCTGAATACGGAGAAGAATGAGTTCCCGTATCGTTTACAGGTAAAAGTTGAATTATAGAAATGCCAACTTTGCTACAAAAATCCGCAAAATCCTTTAGCGCCAGAAAATCGCCAACAGCAGGACAATCTTTTGTGTAAAGGGCTGCGAGTGGAACAACAATAC
>CAZDAY010000004.1:0-20889 GCA_964503435.1 uncultured Treponema sp. | reverse complement strand
CAACAGCGGATGCCAAAGCGGACAGAAAATCTTCTAGCGCAACAGCGGATGCCAAAGCGGACAGAAAGTCTTCTAGCACAACAGAGGATGCCAAAGCGGACAGAAAGTCTTCGGGCGCTAGTGGCGCGGCTGTGGCAGAAAAATCTTCTTCTTCGGGGAAAAATTCTAGTGGGGCAGAAAGACTTGAAAAATCGTCCGCTGAGGAAAACAAAGCGTTTTTACAGCCAGAAAAACCAGCGGCTAGCGAAAAATCTGACACTAATACAAAATCTTCATCAAAAAAAGAAAAAAATTCTTATGTGAACAAAAATTCTTTGGCTTTGCACGAAAATTCTTCTTTGAAAAACGGAAATTCTTATGGCGAAAATGCTGGAAAATCGCCGCTTCCTCAAAAATACGATATTGTGCCTTCGAAAAATCACGCTAAAATTGCCTTTGTAATTGATGACGCTGGCTTGAATGTTAACAATTTGAAACATTACACGGCTTTGCCTTTTCCGCTTACGATTGCAGTTCTTCCGCGCCTTTCTCATTCTAAAGATTGTGCTTACGTTGTGCGGAATTCAGGGCAGGAATTGATTTTACATCAGCCAATGCAATCTGTGAATTTGAATTTGAATCCGGGTGACGGTGCGATTACGCCTGAAATGTCTACTTTTGAAATTGCACAGACGATTAAACAGAATCTTGATGAAATTGGGCCGAATGTTAAGGGAATGAATAATCATGAAGGTTCTTTGATTACTGCAAATGTTATAAAAATTGGTACAGTTTTGGATGTTGCGCTGGAACGGAGAATTTATTTTTTGGATTCGCGTACAAATGTTGAAACTAAGGCTCCTCAGGCGGCACTTGAACGTGATATTGAAATTTATGAGCGGGACATTTTTATTGACAATGTTTTGGACAAAGATTCTATGCTGAAAGAAATTTTGAGGGGAATTGATATTGCGAACAGAAAGGGACATGTAATTATGATTGGGCATGTTGATAAGTCAGTGAATATTTTGCCTGCCTTGCTGAACGAACTTTATCCTTATTTGAAAGAAAAAGGTTACGTGCTTTGTTCTGTTTCTGGGATTTAAGGTTTATTTAGTAAAGTGGCACTTGCTTGTGTGGCTGGCGGTTTTCTTGCGAGAACTGGCGGATTGATTTGTGCGTTAAGTGAAAAACTCCGCAAATCTTGAATTTTATCTACTGATTCATAAAATGTTTATTATAAATTTCCAGTCAAATGAGTCGAAAGTTTAAATTTTAAGGTTAATCTGAGGTCAATATGAAAGTTTTAGGAATTGAAAGTTCTTGCGATGAAACTGCTTGTGCTATTGTCGAAGATGGAAAAAAAATTTTAAGTAATGTTGTTGCTACACAAATTCCTTTTCATCAAATTTATAAGGGCGTTGTTCCGGAAATTGCAAGTAGAAAGCATGCAGAATGGATTGAAAGCGTTGTTCGTCAGGCTCTTGTGGAAGCAGATTTGAATCTTGAACAAATTGACGCTGTTGCTGCAACAAATCGACCTGGTTTAATGGGTTCACTTTTAGTTGGTTTAACTTTCGGGAAAACACTTGCCTGGGCTGCAAAAAAGCCTTTCATTGCTATAAATCACATGCTTGGACATATTTATGCGGCACATCTTGAAAATGATATTTCTTATCCTTACATTGGATTGCTTGTTTCTGGCGGACATTCAATTATTGCCAAAGTAAATGATTTTGATAATCTTGAAGTTTTGGGTACAACTATTGATGACAGCGTGGGCGAAGCATTTGATAAGGTTGCAAAATATTACAATCTTGGTTATCCGGGCGGAGTTATTATTGATAAACTTGCGCAAAAAGGCGATTCAAAAGCGTATAATTTTCCTATGCCTAAACTTGACAAGGGCGAACATCGTTATGATGTTTCTTTCAGCGGATTAAAAACTGCGGTAATTCATCAGTCTTCTATGTTTTTAAAAGACGGATATGAAGATTCAATCGAAAATTTGGCTGCATCTTTTCAGGAAACTGCCTGTAAAACTTTGGTTTCAAGATTACTCAGGGCGGTTGAAGATACGAAACTGACTACAGTTGTTGCTGGCGGCGGTGTTGCGGCGAATTCTCGTTTGAGAGCCATGCTTGCTGAGCACAAAGAATTGAACTGTATTTTTCCACCTTTAAAACTTTGCGGCGATAACGGTGCAATGATTGCTGGCGTTGCTTATCATTTTTTAAAGCGTGGCGAAACTTCTCCGTTAAACACAAACGCTTGTGCTCGTATTCCTCAGTTTAAACGCGGACTTGCAAATCTTGAAAGTTTTGGCAGAAGATAAAAATTCTCTAAAAAAAAAGCAAGTCTTAAAAACGCTTAAAACGCTTAAAAACGCTTAAAAACAGGCGAGTTTAAAATTTAAAACTTCTTAAAAAGAGCGATTCTTAAGATTCTTAATAAGAAGATTCTTAATATAAAATTAACTTAAAAGGTTTATAATAAAAGCCGAAGTTTTGATTTTGTGTGAAGGAAAATTTTATGAGAGTTTTGTTAAAAAGGAATTTTTTAATTTGCGTTTTAATATTTTTTTGCATGCTGATTTTTGCAAAAGATGAAGCAATGCCAGTTCAAAGTTTTAGAGGAAAAAGAGTTCCGTTAAATGATTTTTCAAGTGAATCTAGAATTGAAGAAGTGTCAAAATTTCAAAATTCATCTGGTTTCCAAATTGATGTAAAATTTTCAAATCCAGTAGACGCTCATTCGGTTTTTCCTAAAAATATTTATGTAAATGGAATTCCGCTGGACGAAAATACAGAATTAACTTTTAGCCGCGATATGAAATTGTTGCGTTTTTATGTAAAATATTTTAATCAAAATAATGTTTCAATAAGAATTGAAGGCGTAAAGTCAGTTGACGGAAAATCTTTGGGCACTCTAAAAAATTATTAGATCAAATGTTGATTGTTGGCATTCAGAGTTCGAAATGACGCATTTTTCGCAAAAATGTAAAAAGTCGAAATTAATGCTATTAGCCGATTTTTATGGAGAAAATTATGGAAAAAATTTTAATAGTTGAAGATGATTCTGGAATCAGCGATTTTGTAAAACTTGAACTTGAACACGAAGGTTTTGAAACTCAAGTTGCTTCTACAGGGCGGCAGGCTTTGGAAAAATTTGAAAGTTTTGCTCCAAATATGATTTTGCTTGACGTAATGCTTCCTGAACTTTCGGGGCTTGAAGTTCTAAGGCGCATCAGAAAAAACAGCAATGTCCCTGTGATTCTTGTTACTGCTCGTGGCGAAACTTATGACAGAGTTGAAGGCCTTAATGCTGGAGCCGATGATTATTTGGCTAAACCTTTTGAAATTGAAGAACTTCTTGCGAGAATGCGCGCTGTTTTGCGAAGATTTGTTCCATCGGCAGAAAATAAAACTCATCTTAAAAATCGAAATTTGGAAATGCAACTGGAAAGTATGAAAGTTTCTTTGAATGGCGAAGATATTATTTTGTCAAAAACTGAATTTTTAATGCTTAAACTTTTTATGGAAAAATTAAATACGGTTATGAGCAGGAATCAAATTATTGATGAAATCTGGGGAAAAAATCATTATCTTGATGAAAATACAGTTGATGTTTACATTGGATATCTGCGTTCAAAAATTGATCAGGTTGCAAAGGAAACTTATATAAAAACTGTTCGTGGAATTGGTTATATGATGATTGATTCTGCAGAAAAACAAAATTCCGGAAAATAATAAATTTTAAAATCTGCAATGAAAATTAAAAAATCAAAAATCGAAAAATTTTTTAAATCTGTTTCATTTAGATTATCGCTAAGATTTACTCTTATACTTTTTGTTGCAGTTATGATTTTGTCGCTTGTATTTTCTGTTGCATTATCACTTAGACTTAGAAGACAAAAATCCACTGAATTAAAAAATTGCGCCCAAGTGTGCTACGATGCAATAAAAAACGCAGAAGACAAGATGCCCAAAAATTTACCGCCGCTTCCTTATTACATTACGTATCTTGTTTACGAAACCGCGCATAACACAATTCTTTACACAAATGATCCGCTTTTACCAATTCTTCCGTTAAGCGATAATTCGAAAATTTATATTGAAAAAAATTATTTTATTGATGGTGATTTGAATATTTTGTACATTGCAAAAGAATTTGAAACTAAATTTGGAAATATTATAATTCAAACCTGTCAAAATATGGATTCTGATTCTTCACAACAATTTTGGCCAGAATTTTTGAGGGTTTTATTATTTGCATTCATTCCAGTTTTACTAGTTTTGTTTTTTGTTTCACTTTTCATTTCAAAACATACAATGAAACCTGTTGTTGTTATGACAGAAAGTGCCAAAAAAATTTCAAGTTCAAATCTTGAGCAAAAACTTGCAGTTTCAAATCATGATGATGAACTGGATAATCTGGCTCAAACTTTTAATGAACTTTTTTTACGTTTAAAAGCTGATTTTGACAGAGAACGTCAGTTTACAAGCGATGTTAGTCACGAATTAAAAACGCCACTTGCTGTTATTATGGGGCAAACAAATCTTTTGCGGCGCTGGGGAAAAAATGATTCTGCTCAACTTGAAAAATCCCTGGAAACAATTATGAGCGAAACTAAATCCATGCAGTCAATTATTGAAAATTTGCTGCAAATGGCAAGGCTTGAAAGCGGGCGGGTGAAAATTGATTTGTCTTCGGTGGAACTTTTGCCTTTATTTTTTAGGCTTAGAGAAGAAACGCTTTGTGTAAATCCGAATTGTGAATTTATTTTTGATGAAAGTAAAAATTTAAAAGTTTGTGCAAATCATGAACTTCTGCATCAGGTTTTTACAGTTGTTATTTCTAACAGTTTAAAGTTTGTAAAGGAATGTGCTGATAAGGTGATTATTAAATTTAATGCGGAAGAATTTATTTATGATTCAAAAAAATTTCTTGCTGTGGAAATTGAAGATAATGGGAAAGGTTTTGGAAAAAATGTAAATCAAGTTTTTGAAAGATTTTTCCGCGAAGACACATCTCATGCACGGCGTGCTGGTGGAAGCGGTTTAGGTTTGTCCATTGCAAAAACAATAATTGAATCTATGAACGGCAAGATTTCTGCTTATAATTCAAATAAAGGCGGGGCTGTTATAAAAATTGAATTGCCTTGCGCTTAACGCAGAAAACCGCCAGTTAACGCAGAAAAGTGCCGGTTCTCGCAGAAGACCGCCGGTTCTCGAAGTTGACCGCCGCTTAACGCAGAAGACCGCCGGTTCTCGAAGAAAAGTGCCAGTCCTCGCAGAAGACCGCCGGTTCTCGCAGAAAACCGCCAGTTAACGCAGAAAAGTGCCAGTCCTCGCAGAAAACCGCCAGTCCTCGCAGAAGACCGCCGGTTCTCGCAGAAAACCGCCAGTTAACGCAGAAAACCGCCAGTCGTAAGCAAAAAACTCAAACGCGAATCAATTCGTAAGCACGACTGCCCAGCCCGATTTTTTCGCCGTGAACTAATGTTATATCCCAGACACTTTCCGGAGTTGAATCTTTCCACAAATCGCCAGTCATTTTTATATTACGTTTCATATTGTCAGTAATCCGGGAATTTGAACTTCGTGCCGCTTGAATACAAAGATCACTTGAAGCCTGATCCAAAGCAACAGGATCAAAACTTGCCGCCATTCCAATGTTTGGCACAAGTGGTGCATCATTAAACGCATGACAATCGCACCATGGACTCACATCAAGAATCATATTTATATGAAAACAAGGCCGCCCGTAGCAAACCGCCTGAGCATATTCAGCCATACGGCAATCCAAATCCTTAGGAGCATCATAATTTGGATTATAAATCGCATCAAAATTGCAGGCTCCAATACATCTTCCGCAGCCCTTACACAAATCCTGCATAATAAAAGCCTTTTTGTTTTGAAAAGAAATTGCGTCCGAACCACATTCTCTGGCACAAGCACAGCATCCCTTACAAGATTCC
Source organism: uncultured Treponema sp. (assembly GCA_964503435.1). Lineage (GTDB taxonomy): Bacteria > Spirochaetota > Spirochaetia > Treponematales > Treponemataceae > Treponema_D. The sequence continues at coordinate 14,930 of CAZDAY010000004.1, read as the reverse complement.
TGGTTTACAATAGGCTTCCCTGAATTATGCTGAGCCATTTTTCCTGCCCTAGAACCGCAACCCATTCCAATATTTTTAATCGCACCGCCAAATCCAGTGCTTTCGTGTCCTTTAAAATGTGCAAGACTTATAAAAATATCAGCATCCATAATCGCCCTGCCAATCATCGCAGTTTTTAAAAATTCACCGTTATGAATTGGAACTTCAACATCATCAGTGCCTTTAAGTCCATCGCCAATCAAAATTTGACATCCGGTCGTAAGCTGATTAAATCCATGCTGAGCAGCAATTTCCAAATGGTCAAGTGCATTTTTTCTTTTTCCCGGATACAAAGTATTACAGTCAGTTAAAAAAGGAATTCCACCGTTTTCGCGAACCACATCAGCAACAGCCTTCGCATAATCTGGCCTAAGATAAGACAGGTTTCCTTCTTCGCCAAAGTGCATTTTTATTGCAGCAAATTTTCCTTCAAAATTTAAGTTTCCAATTCCTGCCTTTTTAATCAAATTTGAAAGTTTTAAAGGCAAACCGCCATCTTTTTGCGTCCGAAAATCCGTAAAATAAACCTTTGCTTTTTCCATAAAATTTCTCCTCAAAACAGCCGATTTCACATTTTATCATAAAATTTTTCGCGAACAAAGAAAATCATAATAGTTTTTTGTGTGCTTTGGAGAAAATCCCCTAAGTAAAGGCTTTTCGCGGTTCCACTTTCGTTCCATTCTTGCTAACGCAAGAACGTGCCTTACAGCACGCCGCTACAATCCGACTAGAATTTTTTTGCCGCCATAAATTTAATTTCGAAAAAAAACATCAACTGTCGCAAAAAAAATCTATAAAACTTAAAGAATTTCTTCTGCATAACTGCGAAAATCTGCAAAGTTTCTCAATATTTTCATCTAAAATCAAAAAGTCATTCTTAAAAAAATAAAATGTTGCAAAAATTTACATATCAAATCAAAAAAAATGTGTTAAACTAAAATTCATCTGGAGGTAAAAAATGGAAAAAAACACAAGCATTGCAAATATGACAAACGAAGAAGCTATTTTGGCTCTCAAACAAATTAAAACTTACGCAGCGGCAAATCTTTTAGATTCCATTGATTATGCAGTTTATGTTCTTCAAAAATTAGATGAACTTGGAATTAAAAAACCTCTTGTTGAACTTGAAAAACTTAAAAATTTATCTGAAAAAACTTGAAGTTTCGGTTTAAAATTTGCGACTTAAAAATTGTAAGTTAAAACTTGAAAACTTTAACAAAAAAATCTGCAGAAAAACTAAAAACTTTAAAATCGGAGAAATAAAAAAATCATGGAAGAATTTATTCAAGAAACTGCAAACAATCTTTCTTTGTACGGAACATTCTGGAGTCTTTTGCCACCAATTATTGCGATTGCGCTTGCTTTAATTACAAAAGAAGTTTATTCATCACTTTTTATTGGAATTGTGATTGGCGGAATTTTTCTTTGTGGCGGAACTTTTGGCGGATTTATTGACGGTGTTTTTACAAACGGAATGATTGCACAACTTTCTGACAGTTGGAATGTGGGCATTATTATTTTCCTTGTGATTTTGGGCGTAATGGTTGCTTTAATGAATAAGGCCGGCGGTTCTGCTGCTTTTGGTGAATGGGCAAAAAAGCACATAAAAACCAAAATTGGCGCACAAATTGCAACTGTTTGCTTGGGAATTATTATTTTTATTGACGATTATTTTAATTGTTTAACAGTTGGTTCTGTAATGCTGCCGGTTACAGACAAATACAAGGTTAGCCGCGAAAAACTTGCTTATCTTATTGATTCAACTGCCGCTCCGGTTTGTATTATTGCGCCAATCAGTTCCTGGGCTGCGGCTGTAAGTGGCTTTGTTGAAGGCGAAAACGGACTTTCACTTTTTATAAGAGCAATTCCTTACAATTATTACGCACTTTTTACGATTGTAATGATGTTTGCCCTAATTTTTCTTGATTTTGATTACGGTCCAATGTCAAAATTTAATAAAGCCAGAGAAATGCTCGAAAGCGACGAAACTATAAAAGTAAAAACAAAGGGTAAGGTTTTAGATTTAATTTTCCCGATTATCATTTTAATTATTTTTTGTACCTGCGGAATGATTTACACTGGCGGATTTTTTAAATTTGGCGAAGAACATGTAAATTTTGTAGACGCATTCGCTGCTTCTGACGCTTCTGTTGGTTTAGTAATAGGTTCGTTTGCGGCGTTTATAATTACAGTAATATTTTTTGTTTGCCGAAAAGTTGTTTCGTTTAAAGATTGCATGGATTGTATTCCAGACGGATTTAAAGCGATGGTTCCGGCAATTTTGATTTTAACTTTAGCATGGACTTTAAAAGGCGTTACTGACGGACTTGGTGCAAAGATTTTTGTTGCAAATCTTGTTTCAAATTCTGCACAAGGTTTTATGAATTTTCTTCCTGCAATAGTTTTTGTGATTGGCGCATTTCTGGCATTTGCTACAGGAACTTCCTGGGGAACTTTTGGAATTTTAATTCCGATTGTTGTAAGCGTTTTTGTAAATACAAATCCAAATTTAATGATTATTTCAATTTCTGCATGTATGGCAGGCGCAGTTTGTGGCGACCACTGTTCACCAATTTCAGACACAACAATTATGGCAAGTGCCGGCGCTCAGTGCGAACACGTAAATCACGTTTCATCTCAGTTGCCTTATGCAATTACAGTCGCAGTAATTTCTTTTATAACTTACATTTTTGCAGGTTTTATAAGAAATCCTATTGTGCCTTTTATAATCGGACTTGCCTTGCTGATTGGAACTCTGCTGTTTATAAAAAAATTTATTAAGAAACGCGAAAATACAAATAAACAATTTGTGCCAGCAAATCAAAATCGAAACTGAACAAAAAAACTGAAAACTAAAAAATGAAACGCTTAGATTTTGTCCCGAAAACTCAATTTAAAATTTTTCAAGATTCAGATTTCTTTTGTTACGGAACCGACGCTCTTTTGCTCGCAGATTTTGCATTAGAAAAAAATCACTGCATAAAACAGAATTCTTTACTTGCAGATTTGGGAACAGGAAACGCAATTATTCCGTTAATTTTAAGTTCTAAGGTGAATGTGAAAAAAATTTTTGCTTTAGAACTTCAAAAACCCCTGGCAAATCTGGCGCAAGAAAATGTTTTGTTAAATAATTTGAGCGAAAAAATTTCTGTAATTCACACTGATGTAAAAAACGCATTTAATTTTTCTGAAATTAAAAAAAATTCTTTCGATGCAGTTTTAACAAATCCGCCTTATTTAAAATTTAATGCTGGTGAAAAAAATCTAAAAACCGAACTTTCCATTGCACGTCATCAGCAAAAAGATACGAACGAAAATTTTATAAAAACCGCAAGTCTTATGTTAAAGTCGCAGGGAAATTTTTTTATGATAAACCGCGCTTCTTATCTTAGCGAATTTATTTTTCTGCTAAAAAAATACAAACTTGAAGTAAAGCATTTAAAAATGGTTCATCCAAATCCAAAAAAAAATGCAACAATGGTTTTAGTTCACGCGGTAAAAGCAGCGAATTCTCAGTTAATTTTTGAACCGCCAGTTTTTGTGAATTAGTTTCTTTGTTATTTTGATTTTGTATCAGAAAGAATTTCTCATCAAGCAAGTTAAAAATTTTTCTAAAAATTAAAAAATCGTAGTTTTATAAAACTTGTGTGGAAAAAAATCTTTTGCCGCCATTTAATTTTTCTGCAAAAACAGTTTTTTTTATTTTAGCGTCGCTAGTTAAAAAACTCGTTTGTATGTCAGTGGAAAAATTTTCACTTTAACAGAAAATATTTTTAATCAGCAAAGAATTCATTTTAACATAAAATCCGCAAAAAGAATCAGAAGAAACAATAGAACTTAAAATTTAAAACTATTATAATCGCTTTTATGATTCAAAATTCTTTGGAACGCTTAGATAAAATTCTTGCAAATTCTGGTTATGGAACTCGAAAAGATGTAAAACGTTTAATAAAAAATTCTTCTGTAAAAGTAAACGGGAATATTGTAAAACTTGCTGAACAGAAAATCGATTTAAATTTCGACAAAATTCAAGTTTGCGACGAAGATGTGAAAATTTTTGTAAACGCATATTTTGTTATGAATAAGCCTGCCGGTTATGTTTGTTCCACAAAAAGTGACAGCCACGCCACTGTAATGAGCCTTTTAAAACCAGAAGATTTCAGAAAATATTTGGGCGGTGAACTTAGCATGGTTGGCCGGCTTGATTTGGATACGGAAGGTCTTTTGATAATTACAAGCGACGGTCAGTTGAATCATCGTTTGACTTTTCCAAAATACAATGTTTCAAAAACTTATTTGGTTTACTTAAAAAATTCTGTTGATGAAAAGCAAAGGGAATTTTATTCGCTGGAAATTGAAAAGGGTATTCATATTGCTGCGGAAGGTAAGGCTGAAGAAGCGGATTGTAAAAGTGGAATTCTTGAGTGGAAAAATGAAAATGATTATAAAAGCGAAGTTTCTGGCGTTCCAAATGCGGTTTGTTTTATTACGCTTTTTGAAGGAATGTTTCATGAAGTAAAAAGAATTTTTAAGGCACTTGGAAATGAAGTTGTTTATTTAAAAAGAATTAAAATGAATAATTTTTCTTTGCCAGAAGATTTGAAAAGCGGCGAATATAGAACTTTAACGGAGCAGGATTTACAAAAACTTGCTGGTGAACAAATTTTTTCGCAAGAGATAAAATATTAAAAATAAAAACTCCCTTAACATCAGCAGATATTCATTGTAAAATAAAAATATGACACTTAGCCTTGAAGAACTTAATCTTATAAAAAATCTTCTTTTACAATACACTCAAAATAAACAAAAAGCCTTTGACAGCGAACTTGCATTAAGCACAAATGAAAAAATTGGAAAGTTTATTTGTGATTTTAAAAATGATTGTTTTGATGCAACAGGTTCTTTTAACAGCGATTTTGATAAATTTTTATTCAATATAAATTACGACCGTAAAGATATTATTCAAGTTTTTGAAGATTCCAAGCAAATTGAATTTGATTTTTAGTTTCTTAAAAAAATGTTCCGCTGAAAAAAAGTGTCTTTGAAAACTTACGCAAAAAAATTTACGCTGGAAGATTTTGATAAAATCTTGCGCCTAAAAAACGTGCCACTTCCAAAATCATCAATAAAAAAAAGAAAAAAACTGTCAGAAACAAAACTTGTCTTAAAAAATTATTACTTAAAGCGAAAAATTTTATTGTGGACAATACCAAAAAAATTCCAACCAAAAAAATTCCACTTAAACAATATAGATATTTTTGTTAAACTAAAAAACGAATTGTAAGAAAATCAAATGTGGAGTGTGTAATGACAGATATTGAAATTGCTCAGAAAAATGTAATGATTCCAATTCCTCAAGTTGCGGAAAAAATTGGTATAGAAACAGAAAATCTTGAACTTTATGGAAATTATAAAGCGAAAATTTCCTTTGAAGAATTAAAAACTTTGCAGGAAAAAGCGAAAAATCCTTCAACTCGCGGTAAACTCGTTCTTGTAACTGCAATGACTCCGACTGCTGCTGGCGAAGGAAAATCAACTGTTAGCATTGCGCTTGGCGACGGTTTAAATAAAATCGGAAAGAAAACTGTAATTGCTTTGCGCGAACCTTCTTTGGGCCCATGTTTTGGAATAAAGGGCGGCGCTTGTGGTGGCGGATATGCTCAGGTTGTGCCAATGGAAGACATAAATCTTCATTTTACTGGCGACATTCACGCAATTACGGCTGCAAATAATCTTATGGCGGCGCTGATTGACAATCATATTCAGCAGGGAAACGAATTAAATCTTGATGCACGGACTATTTCGTGGAAGCGTTGTGTGGATTTAAACGACAGGGCGTTAAGAAATGTAATAATTGGTTTGGGCGGAAAAATTGATGGCGTTCCACGCGAAAGTCATTTTCAGATTTCTGTTGCTTCAGAAATTATGGCGATTGTTTGTTTGAGTAAAACAATTTCTGAACTTAAGGAAAGAATTTCAAACATTACGATTGGTCAAAATTATTCAAAGCAGAATGTAAAATTTGGTGAATTAAAATGCACTGGAGCGGTTGCCGCGCTTTTAAAAGATGCAATCCGTCCGAATCTTGTGCAGACTCTGGAAAAAAATCCTGCATTTATTCACGGCGGACCTTTTGCTAACATTGCACACGGATGTAATTCAGTAAATGCAACGCTTTGTGCCCTTGCGACCGGCGATTATGTTGTTACAGAAGCTGGTTTTGCTGCTGATTTGGGGGCTGAAAAATTCTTTGATATAAAATGCCGCTTGAATGGTTTAAATCCAAACGCTGTTGTAATTGTGGTTACTGTTCGGGCAATAAAAATGCACGGTGGCGTTTTAAAATCGGAACTTTCTGAAGAAAATCTTGATGCGCTTAAAAAAGGTTTTGAAAATGTAAGGTGTCATATCGAAAATGTTAAAAAATTTGGCCTTAATGTTGTGCTTGCGGTAAATAAATTTGTTTCTGACACTGATTCAGAAATTTCTTTGTTAAAAGAACTTGCTTTAAATGCTGGCAGCGAAGCAATTTTGTGCGAAGGCTGGGCTAAGGGCGGAAACGGAACTGTAGATTTAGCTAAAAAAATTGTTGAACTTTGCGAAAAAGAATCAGATTTTAAAGCGATTTATGATCTTGAACTTCCTTTAAAACAGAAAATTGAAATTCTGGCGAAAGAAATTTATCGTGCCAGTGAAGTTGAATTTGAATCTAAAGCCTTAAAAAAATTGAAAACTTACACAGAAAATGGTTATGGAAATCTTCCGGTTTGTGTTGCAAAAACTCAAAATTCTATAAGCCACGACAAAAATATGCTTGGTGCGCCAAAAAATTATGTTTTTCCGGTCAGAGATGTTCAGCTTTATAGCGGTGCAGGTTTTGTTGTTGTGTTTGCAGGTGATATTGTTGATATGCCTGGACTTCCAAAATCTCCAAGTGCCTTAAATATTGATGTTGATGATAATGGCACAATTACGGGTCTTTTCTAAAAAAATTTTTTTTATTTGCAAAAATCATCGACTTTTATTAAATTTAGTATTTAACTGCAAAGTTTAGAGTAGAATTTCAAAGTTTTTTATGATTTTGAAGTGATTTTAATCAGATTGCTAAAAGGATTTATTTGATTATGGAAGAAATGAAATTAAAACCAGTTGTTAAACCTATTCGCATGGGAATTGATGTTGGTTCTACAACTGTAAAAGTTGTAGCTTTAAGCGATGACGATGAACTTTTATACGGAGCGTACGAAAGGCATCGTGCTGATATTCGTAATACAATTATTTCTGTTGTTAACAAGGCATTTGATGAACTTGAAGAAAAATTTTCGTTTAATGAAAATCAAACTATAAGTGTAAAAGTAACTGGCTCTGGTGGATTTAGTGTTTCTCAGTGGCTAAACATTCCGTTTATTCAGGAAGTTGTTGCAGCGACTACGGCGGTTAAAAAAATTATTCCGCAAACTGATGTTGTAATTGAACTTGGCGGAGAGGATGCTAAAATCACTTATTTTAAAGGCGGAGTTGAACAGCGCATGAATGGAACTTGTGCTGGCGGAACCGGCGCTTTTATTGACCAAATGGCGGCTCTTCTTGAAACTGACGCTCCCGGACTTAACGAACTGGCGAAAGGGGCAACTACAATTTATCCTATTGCGGCTCGCTGTGGCGTTTTTGCAAAAACTGATGTTCAGCCACTTATAAATGAAGGTGCCCGACGGGAAGATATTGCTGCGTCTATTTTTCAAGCGGTTGTAAGCCAGACAATTTCTGGGCTCGCTTGCGGAAAACCAATTCGCGGTAATGTTGCGTTTTTGGGTGGACCCTTGCATTTTTTGGATCAGCTTCGTGAACGTTTTATAATTACGCTAAAATTAAAACCAGAAGAAACTATTGTTCCTGAAAACAGTCAGCTTTTTGTTGCCTGCGGTGCGGCTTATTCTGCTGAGCGACAGGCAAAATGTTTAAATTCTCAGGATAAGGCTGAAGTTTTTCCAACAATCAAGGAATTTCGGGAAGATTTAAAAAATCTTGTTGGTGCACAAATGCAGGAAGTTCAGCGTCTTGAGCCACTTTTTGAAACTCAAGAAGAACTTGATGCATTTTACGAACGTCATTCTCAGGAAAAAGCAAAAACTGGAGATTTGTCTTCTGCTCACGGTCCTGTATTTTTAGGTTTAGACGCAGGTTCTACTACAACAAAGGCAGTTTTAACAGACACAGAAGGCAGAATTCTTTGGCAGTTTTATGACGTAAATGCCGGAAATCCTGTTGATTTGGCAGTAAAAGTTCTTAAAAATTTATATAAAATTCTTCCAAAAGACTGTTATATTGCTCGTTCAGTTTCCACCGGTTACGGAGAAGCCTTATTTCAAGCAGCTTTAGGTGTTGACGCTGGTGAAGTTGAAACCATTACGCACTATAGAGCCGCAGATTTCTTTGTTCCTGGCGTTGAGTTTTTGCTGGATATTGGCGGTCAGGATATGAAATGTCTTAAAATGAAAGACGGAGCAATTCAATCCATTCAGTTAAACGAAGCATGTTCTGCTGGTTGTGGAAGTTTCTTGGATCAGTTTGCGCACACAATGGGAATGAATGTTCAGGAATTTTCTAAAATTGCACTTATGGCAAAAAATCCAGTTGATTTGGGAACAAGATGTACTGTTTTTATGAACAGTCGCGTAAAGCAGGCTCAAAAAGAGGGTGCTGAAGTTGCTGATATTAGTGCCGGACTTTCGTATTCTGTAATAAAAAATGCCTTGTTTAAGGTTATAAAACTTAGAAATGCAAATCAAATCGGCAAAAAAATTGTTGTTCAGGGCGGAACTTTTAATAATGATGCGGTTTTGCGTGCCTTTGAAAAAATTGCCGGCGTAAATGTTTTCCGTCCGAATGTTGCAGGTCTTATGGGTGCTTACGGAAGTGCTCTTATTGCTCAGGATCAGTGGGAAGATTTAAGAAGACCAAAGCCTGATGACGAGGATCAAAGTCCAAAGTTCATAAAATCAAATATTGCGACTTTAGAGCAGCTTGAAAGTTTTAAGGTTGATTTGGAACTTAGACGCTGCGGAAAATGTGCAAATAACTGTCTTTTAACAATCAATACATTTTCTACAGACGGACAAGACGGAAACAAAGCAAATAGGGCTCTTAGAACATTTATTACAGGAAACCGCTGTGAACGTGGCGCTGAACTTGACGACAAAAAAGCAAAGGTTGTTGATGCAAGCAATAAAGAAAATACTTCTCACGTAAAAGATGGCGAAGATGATGGAAAAAATCTCCCGAATCTTTTTGCATGGAAATACAAACGCTTATTTTCTTACGTTCCTCTAAAAGCCGAAAATGCTCCAATGGGCGATGTGGGAATTCCTCGTGTTCTGAATATGTACGAAAATTATCCTTTGTGGTTTACATTTTTTACACATTTGGGATTCCGCGTAAGGTTAAGTCCTCGTTCCAGCCGTTCAATTTATGAAAAAGGTTTGGAATCAATTCCTTCTGAATCAGTTTGTTATCCTGGAAAAATTTCTCACGGTCATGTGGAAAGTCTTTTGCAGCAGGGCGTTAAATTTATTTTTTATCCTTGCGTTCCTTATGAAGTGCAGGAAGATTCAGGTGCTGGAAATCATTACAACTGTCCAATCGTAACAAGTTATTCTGAAGTTTTAAGAAATAATATTGAACAACTTCGACAGGATCCAAACATCACTTTTATGAATCCATTTCTTCCGATTTATGATAAAAAACGACTTGCCGAACGTTTGTTTGAAGAATTAAATAAAAACAAAAAATTCAATTTTACAAAAAAGCAAATTGAAGACGCAGTTGATGCTGCATGGAAAGAACAGAATGCCTTTCATCAGGAACTTCAGGAAAAAGCAGAAGAAGCTTTAGAAACTATAATTCGCCGCGGTGCAAATGGAATTGTTCTTGCAGGTCGACCTTATCATCTTGATCCAGAAATTAACCACGGAATTCCAGAAATGATAAACGAATTGGGAATGGCGGTTTTTACAGAAGATTCTGTTGCGCATTTAGGAAGTGTAGAGCGCCCATTGCGTATTATTGACCAGTGGACTTATCACAACAGACTTTACCGCGCTGCTTCGTTTGTAAGTCAAATGCCAAATCTTGAACTTGTGCAGCTTACTTCGTTTGGCTGTGGACTTGACGCCGTTACTGCTGACCAGGTTGACGAAATTATGAAATCAAAAAGCCGTATGTATACCCTTATCAAAATTGATGAAGGAAGTAATCTTGGCGCGGTTAGAATACGTATACGCTCTCTTATTGCAGCGGTCAAAGCTCACGAAAGAAATAAAACAAAACTTAGCACAAAAAGTGCTGCCTATAAAAGAGTTGTTTTTGAAAAAGAAATGAAATACAAGCACACAATTTTAGCACCACAGATGAGCCCTATTCACTTTAGACTCCTGCAAAAAGCTATGGCTTATTCTGGCTATAATTTTGTTATTATGGAAGCAGTTGATCCTTGGGCTGTAGAAACCGGACTTAAATACGTAAACAATGATGCCTGTTATCCTTCAATTCTGGTTGCGGGGCAGATGATTCAGGCACTTCAAAGCGGAAAGTATGATTTAAACAACACATCTTTGCTTATTACGCAAACTGGCGGTGGCTGTAGGGCAACAAATTACATTGGATTTATACGCCGTGCCTTAATTGACGCTGGGCTGGAAAACATTCCGGTTATTTCCATGAACATGTCCGGTTTGGAAAAAAATCCGGGCTTTACTTATAGCATTCCAATGATTATCAGAATGTTGCATGCGGTTATGATTGGGGACCTTTTAATGCGCTGCCTTTACAGAACGCGTCCTTACGAAGCAGTTCCGGGAAGTGCAAACCAACTGTACGAAAAATGGAATACAATCTGCGAAAAAAAATTAAAATCAATTTCAAATCACACGTATCATTCTTTAATAAAAGGAATTGTGCGTGATTTTGACAGACTTCCTCTGCTTCCGGTTAAAAAGCCAAGAGTTGGTGTTGTTGGCGAAATCTTAGTAAAATTCCATCCAACAGCAAACAACGAAATTGTAAAAGTAATCGAGCGGGAAGGTGCAGAATGTGTTATGCCAGACTTAACTGATTTTGTGTTCTACACAGTTGCAACTGGCGTTTTCCGTCACAAAGAACTCGCATTCCCTAAGAAAACCGAAAATATGGCAAAACTTTTAGTTTGGGCGATTGAGCGTTTCAGAAAATATATGGAAAAAACTTTAAACAAAAGTCATCGTTTTGACAGTCCTACAAATATTTTTAAGATGCAGCAAGGCGTTGATGATATTGTTCAAGTTGGAAATATTATGGGCGAAGGCTGGTTCTTAACTGCCGAAATGGTTGAATTAATTCATTCTGGCGTTCCAAGCATTGCCTGTGTTCAGCCTTTTGCCTGTCTGCCAAATCACGTTACTGGCAAAGGAATGATAAAAGAGTTGCGCCGTCGTTATCCAACAGCAAATATTTCTGCGATTGACTACGATCCTGGTTCAAGCGAAGTTAACCAGTTAAACCGATTAAAACTTTTGTTAAGCAATGCGCCTGCAGGAAAGCATCCTGACGAAGAAGCAGACGGAATGATTCACAGCCCAGACGGTAAAATTGTAAAACCTGAAATTCAACTTGCCGAAGGTGCCAGCGAATTCATTGATCCAGAGCCAGTTGCAATGGCAGACGCACCAATTGCGTAAGTATGAATTTTTCATTCTCGGGCGCTTGGTAAGACTCTCGAACCATGACCCGGGAATCTTTTATAAAAAGTTAATTTTTGATTTATTATTTTGATTTTGGATAAAGTGTCAGTCTTTTGTCAGCTTAAAAATTTAATAGCGTGTATAAATTTTGCGAGGAGATTAAGATAAAAAATTCGCCTGAAATAGCGTCGAAGTTTTTATTATGGGGAGAATAGTATGAAACTAAAAAAAATATTTTTATGTTTAACATTTTCTTTTTTATTTTCTGCTGTTTCCTTTGCAGAATATAATTCTTATGGAATTCCTGATTCTACAGAAATCCGAAAGTCAATTATAAATTCCTGGTTTACTCAAAATATTTCTGAATTAAGAAACAAAAATTCTGAAATCCGAAAAAATCAAATTGGCGAAACATTTCAAATCCGCATGGAAGAAAAAGTTTCATCTTATGCAATAATTGTTGCGCCACAATCTTATTTAAACGTAGATTTAATTTCAGAACAATCAAAACAAACCGTGCAAATGGCAGTTTATCCAGAAGGTGCTCCAGGAAGTTTCGTTTTGTTTCGTGACAAAGCGAGCGGAAAATCACAGAAAATTCAATGGTATTTTAATCCAGACGCAGATGTTTACTTAGAATTTTATGAAAATTTTAATAAAACTTATGCTGATATGATTGTGTGTTCTTCATATCTTGCGCGTTCAGTTCCAATTCCCGTAAAATTTAATCAAATTTTTTCTTCGAGTTTTGAAAATGTTTTAAATTGGACAAAAAATTCAATAAACTGGAAAAATATAAAAGTTATTCCAGGTCAATATCAGGAAACTTTCCAAATGATTCAAATCATCAGAGAAAATCTTGAAAAAATGGATTACGCAGAAAATGCCTGCTACAACGAAAAAGGTGAATTATATTCAATCCTTACGGGCAAAAAATTTACTTTGTCAGATGAAAAAGGCAAAGAATATTTCCCAGAAGAAAACGGACGCTTAACTTTAAGCGGTGCAGGGTTTGTAAAATGGATAATTGACGGACTTGTAAGCGAGTACATAGGAAAGGGTACAAAGATTCAGGAAATGTTGATTCCCACAGTTGAATATTCTGCCACAAGCAAAAATGGCGTTCTTTCTCAAGAATATAATTTAAGTTTTTCGCTTGACTGGTGCAGAAATCTTGCGGCAAAAATGCAGTCGGTTCGCTTATCAAAAGATTATGATTTTAAAACCGGCGGGCTTGATGTAAATCAGAATTTTTTTGTTGCAGAAAATATAAACGGCAATCTTGTTTCATCCGCTGGATATTTAAAAGACACTGGCTATTCAATAAGAAAATTAAAAAGTTTACTTTATGTTCTGGCGGTTAGAGAACCATCTTATTTTTATCTGGCTGCAATAAAAACTCCATCTTCTGTAAAACACGATGAAATGGTTTTTAACAACTGTGCTGCAATTTTTCCATATTTTGATGATGCCGGACATTTTGACTGTGCAATTTTTATGATGAACAGCGAAGTTTCACTTTCAGATTTCGTCAGTGCAAACGAAAATTCTTATATTCATCTTGAAAGAGTAAAAGCAAGTAATTATTTTAAACCTAAATCTTAAATTAGTTTTAAGGAACTTTTCGCAACTCCGAACCGCTTCGTGAGCAAGGTCGAATCATTGATTCGTAATCTATAATGAAAAATATTATTAAGCAAAATCTTGAGGATAAAAATGAATTTTATAAATCATTTTGGAAATAAAAAACTTTTATTTGGAATTTTAATTTTTTTTGCTGGTTTTCAAATTTTTGCTGCTCCAAAAAGTGAATCTGCGATTTTTGCTGAATTAAATTCTGCTTTTCAAAGCAAGGCTTATCCTGGCGTTATAGAATATTCTGTTCAGTTGGAAAATGAATTTCCACGTTCAAGATTTTTAGCGCGTGCAATGCTTTACAAGGGCGAAAGTTTTTACTTTTTAAACCGATTTGATGAAGCACTAGAATCTTTAACCATAAGTTTAAAACTTTCCGGCGATGAAAAAACAAATTTAATTCTTGCATATTATTATTTGGGACTTTCACATTTTGCCCAGGAAAATTATCCTGAATGTGTAAAAGATTTTTATAATTCCTGTGTGATTTTTAAAGAACTTGAAAATTCAAAAAATAAAAATTTATCCGCAAATCCAGAAATTCAAAATGCTTACGTTTATTCCAGAATGTTTGCCGCTCATGCTTTTTACAAAAATCATCAGTTTTTAAATGCCCAGCGTTTGCTTGAAAATTTAATTTGTGATGGAAGTAAACTTTCAATGAAGGATTATGAAAATTCTATTTTGATGCTTTTCGATTCTTATCTTGAAAATGAAAATTATGATTCTTTACTTAAAATTTATAATAATTTAAATGATTTGCAAGATTCGGCTGAAAAAAACTCCGCCGCGTTAGCAGAGAATTTCGCCGCGTTAACAGATGGTTCCGCCGCGTTAACAGAAAATTTATCTGTAACAGAAAAATCCGCCAAATCAAAAAATTTAAATCAAATTTTTTCATCAGAAGTTTATTACAAACTTACACTTTACGCCGCCCAGTCTTTAGAGTCCAAAGGCGAATACAAAAAAGCCTATGAACTTTATACAAGTGTTATGTACGGAACAAATTCTTATCTGTCATCAATCGCATTACAAAAATCTTACACGGTTGCAACAAATCATAAAAAAGAAGTTAATTCTGAACCAGGCGAGGTTTTAGAAAAAGTAAAAGACGGACTTTCAGATTACAAAGATTTACTCAGCCAATTTTGGACAAGGCTTGCAATCGATTCTTTTAACAATGGCGATTTTGAAAAATCCAAACAATATTTTAAAAATGCACAAGAAAATGATTCTCAGGGAAAATATCTGGCGCTAGAAGGACTTTATCTTGCTTATATTGAATCAAAACAAAACCTTAAAAACGCAATTCAAATTTTAAATCAATATTCTGAAAAAGCTTTTGTTTCTTCAGAGCATGAATATTATTTTGATTATTTAAACGCTTATGCAAAATTTTACGCTTATCTTTTTAATTGGCAAAAATCTTATGAAAACGCAAAAATTATTTGTGATAAAATTTCAGATTTTCCGCAAAAAAAATATTTGTTTAACGAAGCAATTTACTGGCAAAGTCTTGCGCTTTACAATTCAAAAAATTAC
>CAZDAY010000003.1:19101-21978 GCA_964503435.1 uncultured Treponema sp. | reverse complement strand
TATTCAAACTCACCGTTCGGAGAAACCAGAACGCTTGTCATCATTGCAAGACTTCCGCAAGCAGAGGCAATCATATCGCTCATAACGTCGCCGTCGTAGTTTTTGCAAGCCCACAAAAATCCGCCCTTGCTTTTCATAACGCGGGCAACTGCATCGTCAATCAAAGTGTAAAAATATTCGATTCCAGCGCTTTCAAATTTGTCTTTGAACTCTTCGTCGTAAATCTTCTGGAAAATTGCCTTGAAGTTTCCGTCGTAAGTTTTGGAAATTGTATCCTTTGTTCCGAGCCATACGCTGATTTTCTGGTCGAGTGCATAATTAAAACAGCAGCGTGCAAAACTTTCAATAGAAGAATCAAGGTTGTGGATTCCCTGCAAAATTCCAGGTCCTTTCATAACCTGAATTGTTTTTTTGATTTCTGTTCCGTCTTCACCGTGGAAAACAAGTTCGGCTGTTCCGGCGCAAGGAGTTTTTATTTCGCAGTTTTTGTAAACATCGCCGTAGCCGTGGCGGCCGAGGACGATCGGTTTTTCCCAAGATTTTACGTTGCATGCAATGTTTTTTACAAAAATCGGAGCACGGAAAATTGTTCCGTCAAGTTCACCGCGCAAAATTCCGTTTGGACTTGGAGTGAGTTTTTTCAAATGATATTCTTCCATTCTTGCAGCGTTAGAAGTAATCGTTGCGCACTTTACGCCTACGCCAAGTCTTTTGATTGCAGCAGCCGCTTCGTAGGTAATTTTGTCATCTGAATCATCGCGGGCTTTTAATCCCAAATCGTAATATTCGGTTTTTAAATCAACGAATGGTTCTAGCAATTTTTCTTTGATTAGTGCCCAAAGAACTCTTGTCATTTCGTCGCCATCTAATTCAGCAATAGCGTTTTTCATTTGAATTTTAGCCATCTTTTTCTCCTTCAGTTATGTTTTTTCTTAAGTTTTGCTTAAGTTTGGCTTTTGATTTTGTATATGCCAGCGGACTGGCGCTTTAACCAGCGGACCGGCGCTTTAAACCTGAACAGCGTTTCCGTTGTAATTCAAATCAGTTAAAATTTCTGTGTGATCCGGGAAAACTGCAACTGTGTGTTCTTCGTGGCAGGACCATTTTCTGTCGCAAGTAAGAACTGTCCAACCAGACTTGTCTGTTTCAACATCAGCAACGCCTTCGTTAATCATCGGTTCAATAGCAAGCACCATTCCTGCTTGAATTCGCGGATTTGGTCCGTGACTTGGGCAATTTGGAACGCTAGGATCTTCATGAACTTCAAGTCCGACTCCGTGTCCGCAATAATCATAAACAACTCCGTAGCCATATTTTTTGTTGCAAATTTCATAAACTGCCTTTGAAATATCAGCAATTCTGTTTCCAACCTTGCACGCTTCAATTCCAGCAGCCAAACCTTCCCTTGTTGCCTGAACAAGTTTTTTGTGCTCAGGTTTTACATTTCCAACCATAACAGTGTGTGTGCTGTCAGAAATATAACCGTCAAGATTTAAGCCTATGTCCAGAGAAACCAAATCTCCTTCTTCGACAAAACGTTTTTTGCTGGGAAGTCCGTGAATTACCTGCTCGTTGATGCTGACACATGCACAGCCAGGAAAATCTTCTTCGTACCAGGCAGGCGTGGCTCCGTGTTTTCGTGCAAAGTCAACGCACCAGGTATCAATTTCCTTTGTGCTTACTCCAGGTTTTACTTTTGGAATAATTTCGTTAAATAAATCCGCAAGCAAATGACAACTTTTGCGAATCATTTTGATTTGTTCATCGTTTTTAAGATATATCATTTTTCACCTCTACCTTACAAATTTAATTTTTGACGCCCCCCCCCACAGAAGACTCTCTGTTAACCAGAAAATCCTCTGCGTCAACAGAAGACTCCGTTAACCAGAAAATCCCCTGCGTCAACAGAAGACTCTCCGCCAAAACAGGCATCCGCTGTGCTAACAGGAAAATTCTCTGCCGCAAGCAAAATCCTCGGCGCCAACAGAAGACTCTCCGTTAACCAGAAAATCCTCTGCATCAGCCGCAAAATCAAAACCTCAAGCGCCCATCTTTAAACTTTCTTCCCTGCAAATCTTTGCAGTCCGTTTATCGCCAAGTTTTTCGTAAATTTCCGCCATCTTCTGCAAAAAGAAAGAATCATCAGTTTTTCCAAGCCCCAAATCCAGCGCACGTTCCCAGGAATCCAGCGCAAGTTCATCGCTCATACAGCCTTCAACATTATTTCTAAAAATGTGCCGTGCCAAATCCAAAACTTCAGGAAAAAAAATCTTAAAATAACTGTAAGAATATTCCATCTTAATGATTTGTTCCAAAATAATAATCGCATCATAATATTCCTGTCGCAAAATCAATTCTTCAGCCAAAATAAAACCATAATCCATAAAATCTTCGCGAGAAAACCATCTGGAAAGTTTAAAATTTGTGCGTTCCATGTTCATCTTCTTAAAAAGTGCAACCGCTTCATCTTCTCTGTTATGTAAAAGATCAAAAAATATAAGTTTCGCCTTGCTTTCGTCATCATCGCGTTCCATAAGCCAGGTTCTGTAATCAAAAGAGTGTTCAGGATTATTTTTAGATTTAAAATGATAATTTGCAAAACTAAAAGATTCGTCAAAAAGTTCCCGTGATTTTATATCTTTTAAAGTTTCGTATGCCTTATGTAATTCTTGAAATGCGCTTGAATCGCCCTTAGCTAAATCCGGATGAAAAAGTTTTGCTTTTTTTCTGTAAGCGTGTTTTATTTCTGCGGCAGTTGCATTGTGAGACACGCCAAGTATTTCATAACAGTCTCGCATATTGTTAAATATTAGTGATTTTTGTGTATTTGTTCAAACAAAAAATGTGTTTCGCCCCATACATAAGATGGCGACAAGG
>CAZDAY010000003.1:10077-19001 GCA_964503435.1 uncultured Treponema sp. | reverse complement strand
TGTATTTGTTCAAACAAAAAATGTGTTTCGCCCCATACATAAGATGGCGACAAGGATGTCGCCGTAAATGCCAAAAGATTTTGAGAATTTTCGCGAAGAGAAAATTCTCGTAATTGACAGGAGGTCAAGAACAATCGAGGCTAGGTTTTACTAAGAAAATTTGCCCCATACATAAGATGACGACAAGGTAAATTGCAACGCAGTTTCCAGGATGTCGCCGTAAATGCCAAAAGATTTTGAAATGTTCGATAAGTCTAGACTTTTGAATCATCTTGAAAACGACTATGAAGACTTGCATGGAATGTGAAAAGAATATCTGATGGATTATTTTGACAAATGGCTTTCTGAACTAATCGGCAAGGAAAAAAAATAATGGCAGACACACATCATCTTGTAAAGACAATCTTAATTTCACAAGTCGCCGAACTTCTGATAAAAAATAAAAATGTTTCAGAAAACGAAGCTCTTCGGATAATTTACACTTCGCCTGTTGCTGAACTTTTGAAAGACGACTCCATGGGTTTGTACGGGCAAAGCGCGCTTTACATTTACAGTCTGATTGAAAATGACAAAAACTAGATTATGATTTCATAATTGAAGAGTTTACAGCCCTATGACATAATTACATAAACTTAAAATTTTGGCTGAAACAAAAAGTCAGAGGACTTAGCCCGTGCTGTAGAGGCGAGCGTGGCTGCTTATAGGCAGACTAAGCGAGTTGTGGAGCATGGCTTCAGACATGCGGAACAATGGAGGCGATTAGCCGTAACCTCGAAAGGACGGTTTTGTTTGGGTCTTACGCTTAGCACAAAAAATAAAAAAAACGGCGCTTTAATTTAGATTTTTACAATAAAATAAACAAAGCTTGAAGCAAGTCTGGAATTACAACTTAAGTTTTAATTCAATCAGCAAAATTCGCTCCAAAAATCACAAAAAAATGTTCTTCCAAAAAAATGCAAGATGTAATATCTTTTACAAAACGAATTTTAATAAATCTTTATTTACAGATTCTGAATCAAACTGTCTAGCGACGGGCAGAGTTCAAAATGACAGAAAATCAGAAAATTTAAGGAAATTGTATGGACGAAAAAAAATCTTTTTGTGCTGTAGTTACGGCAAGTGCAAATTTATTAAAAAATCAAAAAGGAATTGAAGGCGAAGAAATTAAATCTGAAACTTTACGCGTTGAAACTCCTCCAAAACCAGAAATGGGCGATTTGGGATGTCCTCTGTTTGCTTTGGCAAAAACTTTTAAAATGGCACCGCAGATGATTGCTCAGGAACTTTGTAAAATCATAAATAATTCTGTACAAAACGGCGAATCTCTTGCTGGCGAAAATCCAGCAGAACTTGGAGAATTTTTAGCGGTTGGACCTTATGTGAACATAAAACTTAACAAGGCTTCTTCTAGTGCCAAAGTTTTAAAAACAATTTTTGAACAGGGAATGGAATACGGCGCTTTTGATGAAAGTGGCAAAAAATTTTTTGAAGGTCAGCGCGTAATGGTTGAATATTCTTCACCAAACACAAATAAACCTTTGCATTTAGGACATATGCGAAACGATGCTTTGGGCGAAAGTGTTAGCAGAATTTTGAAAAAAGCCGGAGCAGAAGTTTTTAGGGTAAACATTATAAATAACCGTGGAATTCATATTTGTAAATCAATGCTGGCTTATAAACTTTTTCACGAAGCAAAGGGCGAAACTCCAGAAAGTCTGGGAATTAAAGGCGACCATTTTGTTGGTCAGTGTTATGTGGAATTTGATAAGTACGCAAAGGAAAATCCTCAGGCTCTTGAACAGGCGCAAAAAATGCTTGAAGAATGGGAAAGCGGAACTCCGGACGATGAACTTCATCAGTTGTGGCAAAAAATGAATTCCTGGGCAATCGACGGAATCAAGGAAACTTATAAAAGAACCGGCGTTGGTTTTGAAAAAATTTATTACGAAAGCGAAACTTATTTAAAAGGTAAGGAAGAAATTTTAAAAGGCTTAAAGCAGGGAATTTTCTTTAAGGCTGAAGATGGTTCAGTTAGAGTTGATGTTACTGAAGTTAGTGGAAAAGGCAAGGATGGCGAAAATCAGGAAAAAGTTCTTCTTAGGAAAGACGGAACTTCTGTTTACATAACGCAGGATATTGGAACTGCAATTTATCGTCATTCTGACTGGGCGTTTAATCAAATGGTTTACGTTGTTGCCAGCGAACAAATTTATCATTTTAAGGTTTTGTTTTACATTTTGAAAAAACTGGGTTTTGACTGGGCTGAAAAACTTTATCATTTAAGTTACGGTTTGGTTAATCTTCCGAGCGGCAGAATGAAAAGTAGGGAAGGAACTGTTGTTGATGCTGATGATTTAATTGATTCTCTTCATTCCGAAGCACTCAAGGCAATTACAGAAAAGGGTAGAGATGAACAGTTGGAAAATCCTGATGATGTTGCAGAAAAAGTTGCACTTTCCGCCTTGCATTATTATCTTTTAAATGTAAGTCCAAGCCGTGATATGCTTTTTAATCCTCAGGAAAGTTTGAGTTTTAATGGAAACACTGGACCTTATTTGCAATATATGGGCGCGCGCATTTCTTCAATTATCAGAAAGGCAAATGAAAATGGTTTGCACTCGTCTTATTCTGATGAAGATTTGGCTTTGCTTAAGAATGAAAGTGAATGGGAATTGATTAAAGATTTACAAAGATTTCCAAAAGTTGTTTTTTCTTCTGCGCAAAATTATGATCCAAGTCAAATGGCAGTTTATTTGTACGATGTTGCAAAAAGTTTTAGTTCTTTTTACCGCGACTGTCCAATTTTGAATGAAGAAAATAAAAACTTAGCACAATCGCGTTTGGCTCTTGCAGAATCAACTCTTGTTGTTTTAAAAAATGGCATGGATTTGGTTTTGGTTCCATTTCTTGAAAAGATGTAAAATTTTTTCTTGAACAATGAATATTATTTTTTTATAATAATGAATAAAAATGCATCTTAGAATGTATAATTATTCATTTAACAAATTTCTGGAGAAAAAATGGCAGATATCGAAACAACTGAAAACATCAACAATATCCTTTTACGAAAACTTACAAAACTTGCAGAATATAATGACCCAATCGATTCGTCACTTTACACAAAGTATGATGTAAAACGAGGTTTGCGTTATGCTGACGGTCGAGGCGTTTTAGTTGGATTAACACGAATTGGCGATGTTGTAGGTTACGAAATTGATGCTGCCGGTAATAAAATTGCAGTTCCAGGTAGGCTCATTTATCGTGGCTATAATGTCGAAGATATTGTTTACGATGCAGAAAAAAATCATCAGTTTGGTTTTGAACAATGTGCTTACCTTCTGGTTTTTGGCGAACTTCCAAGTCAATCAGAATTAGACAGTTTTAAAACCTTGCTTGGCGAATCCAGAATGCTGCCAGAAAATTTTACTGAAGATATGATTATGAAAGCGCCGTCAAATGATATTATGAACAAAATGGCGCGTGGCGTTCTTGCGTCTTATTCTTATGATTCTGATCCAGAAAACCGGAGCGTTGCAAATATTTTGCGTCAGTGCATTGAATTGATTTCCAGATTTTCAACCATTGCGGCCTACGGTTATCAGGCAAAGCGTCGCTATTTTGACGGAAAAAGTATGTATATTCACAATCCTCAGCCAGAACTTTCTACTGCGGAAAATTTTTTGCGTCTTATCCGCAGCGATAAAAATTATACACGGCTTGAAGCAGAACTTCTTGATTTGTCGCTCATCCTTCATGCAGAACACGGAGGCGGAAACAATTCTTCATTAACAGTTCATGTTGTTTCTTCGGCAGACACAGATACTTATTCTGCTATTGCTGCGGCTGTAGGTTCTTTAAAAGGTCGGCGTCACGGTGGCGCAAATATTCGTGTAATCGAAATGATGGACGATATAAAATCTAATGTAAAAGATTGGAGTAATGAAACAGAAGTTAAAAATTACTTGAGGAAAATTGCAAATAAAGAAGCATTTGATCATACAGGTTTGATTTATGGTCAGGGACACGCAGTTTATACAATCAGCGACCCACGAGCAAAACTTTTAAGAGATAAGGCTGAAGTTCTTGCAAAAGAAAAAAATTGTCTTGAAGAATTTAATCTTTACAAAACAATTGAAAAACTTGTTCCAGAAGTTATTTACGAAAAGCACGGAGACAAAAAGCGTATTTGTACTAATGTTGATTTTTATTCAGGATTTGTTTATTCAATGTTGAATATTCCGCGCGAACTTTACACACCTCTGTTTGCAATTTCAAGAATTGCCGGCTGGAGTGCACATAGAATAGAAGAAGTTGTTGCTGGCGGAAGAATTTATCGTCCTGCATACAAAAATGTTTTGGGCGAACGCGAATACATTCCAATGGAAAACCGGAAGCAGTCAATAAAATAAGTTTTTGATTTCGGGGCTTTTACTAAAACTAAAATTCTGAACAGTAAATTTTTTGTAAAATCACAAAATCCACAGAAAAAAATCAAGAAAACTAAAATTTCTTGCAAAAAGCATTTTCAGAAACATAAAAGTCCTGAAATCAATCAAAAATCACTTTGAAATCAAGGAAAATTGCAAAAAAATTTGACGAGACAAAATGATTTTATTATTTTTTAGGGTATGGATACAGAAAATATAAAACAAAATGTAGAAGCAGAAGATGAATCGCTTTCTACACAAAAAAATTCTGAAGATTTGAAAAATTCGGATTCAGAAGTTCAAGAACAAACGGAAAATCTTTGTGAGCAAAATGAAAATCTTGAGCAAAAATCGGAGGTTCAAGAAAATCAGGAATCTAAAGAACAAACTCCGAAAGAAAAAATTGAAGATTTGCAAAAAAAGATTGAAAGTTTAACTGCACAAAATGCTGACTTAAAAGATCAAGTTTTGCGTCGTGCTGCTGATTTTGAAAATTACAGAAAACGTGTTCTTCAAGAAAAAAAAGATATGCTTGACTACGGAAATTCTGGTTTGTTAAAGGATTTGCTGGAAAGTCTGGATAATTTTGACAGAACAATTGAAGCGGCGGAAAGTGCAAAAGATCCAAAAATTATTGCAGATGGAATAAAAATGATAAATAAAAGCATGGTTAGCATGCTTGAAAATAAATATAATCTTGTTTCGTATGGAGAAGTTGGAGAAGCCTTTGATCCAAATATCCACGAAGCGATTGGAATGCAGGAAGGTGATGTTCCCGGTGAACAACTTGCTGCAGTTTACTTAAAAGGTTACAGGTTAAAAGACAGAATAATTCGTCATGCAAAGGTAATGGTTATAAAACCAAAGGCAAAAACTGAAGAAACTGTCCAGTAAGTTTAAAATTCAGCGTCATTTTTTGAATTTATTTTTCAGAATTTGTGCGCTGTTGATGATGAATATTGGGCGGCTGACTTAATGTTAAAAATCAGCATTGCTACAGTTTTTACAGTTTCGTATAAAAAGTAGATTTTAATTTAGGAGATAAAATTATGGGAAAAATTATTGGTATTGACTTAGGTACAACAAACTCTTGTGTTGCAGTAATGGAAAATGGTTCGCCAGTTGTTATTCAGAATTCAGAAGGATTTAGAACAACTCCATCAATCGTTGGTTTTACAACAAATGGAGACAGACTTGTAGGTCTTTCTGCAAAAAACCAAATGGTTACAAATCCAAAAAACACAGTTTATTCAGTAAAACGTCTTATTGGTCACAGATATTCAGAACTTACTGACGAAGTAAAAAAACTTCCTTATACAATTAAAGATCATGGTGAAGATGTTCGTATTGAAGCTGAAGAAGGCGGTCAGAAAAAGGAATTTAGTCCACAAGAAATTTCTGCTTTTATTCTTCAGAAAATGAAAAAAACTGCGGAAGATTATTTGGGCGAAACAGTTACAGAAGCAGTTATTACAGTTCCTGCTTACTTTAATGATGCTCAGCGTCAGGCTACAAAGGATGCTGGAAAAATTGCCGGTTTGGATGTAAAGCGTATTATCAACGAGCCTACAGCCGCAGCACTTGCATTCGGTTTTGACAAGGATCAGAAATCAGAAAAAACTATTGCTGTTTACGACTTGGGTGGCGGTACATTTGATATTTCAATTCTTGAACTTGGCGATGGCGTTTTTGAAGTAAAATCAACAAACGGTAATACACATCTTGGTGGTGATGACTGGGATCGCTGCATTGTAAACTGGCTTATTGACGGATTTAAAGCTAGCACTGGAATTGATTTGTCAAAAGATCCTATGGCTTTACAAAGACTTCGTGAAGAAGCAGAAAAAGCTAAGATTGCACTTTCAAATCAAACAACAACTGACATAAATCTTCCGTTTATTACTGCGGATGCTTCTGGTCCAAAACACTTGCAGAGAACATTAAGTCGTGCTGAATTTGAAAAAATGACAGACAGTTTGTTTGAAGCAACTCGTGAACCATGTCTTAAGGCAATTAAGGATGCTGAAATTTCTACAGACAAAATTGATGAAGTTTTGCTTGTTGGTGGTTCTAGCCGTATGCCTAAAGTTCAGGAAATTGTAAAATCAATTTTCGGTAAGGAAGGAAGTCGTGCAGTAAACCCTGATGAAGCAGTTGCTATTGGTGCTGCTGTTCAAGGCGGTGTTCTTACAGGTGATGTAAAAGATGTTCTTCTTCTTGATGTAACTCCTCTTTCACTTGGAATTGAAACAATGGGCGGTGTTATGACAAAACTTATTAACCGCAACACAACAATTCCTACAAAAAAGAGTCAAGTTTTCTCTACAGCAGCGGACGGACAAACTGCAGTTACAATTCACGTACTTCAGGGTGAGCGCGAAATGGCTGCTGACAACAGAACTCTTGGCAACTTTAACCTTGATGGTATTCCTGCCGCTCCTCGTGGAGTTCCACAGATTGAAGTAACTTTTGATATTGATGCAAACGGTATTGTTCATGTTTCTGCAAAAGATTTGGGAACTGGCAAAGAGCAGCACATTCAAATTACATCTTCTTCTGGACTTTCTGAGGATGAAATTAACAAAATGGTAAAAGATGCTGAAGCTAATGCAGAAAGCGATAAAAAGAAGAGAGAAGCGGTTGATACTCGCAACGAAGCGGACAGTCTTGTAAATCAGGCTGAAAAAACTGTTAAAGAAATGGGCGACAAAATTTCTCCTGCTGACAAAGAGGCTATTGAAAAGGCTTCAAATGAACTTAAAGAAGCACTTAAAGGTGATAATCTTGAAGACATTAAGGCAAAATCCGAAGCACTTAAACAGGCGTCTTACAAGGTTGCAGAAGAAATGTATAAAAATCAGGCAAATCAAGCAGGTGCAAATGCTGGCGGAAGCGATGCTGGAGCAAACGCCGGTAATGCAGATAATGCAAATAATTCTTCATCAAATGCTGGCTTTGATAAGGGCAAGGCTGATGATGTTGAATATGAAGTTCATGACAAATAATTTTGTTAGGAATCAAAGCTTTGTTAAAAATATGAAACTTAAAAAACTTTGATTTTTTGTCTTAAGGCGTCAGCAATGGCGCCTTATTTTCATATTGACAAGAACTTAAAAAAAATTAACACTTTTGCCACAATAAAAGGAAAAAATAATGGCAAGCAAACGAGATTATTACGAAGTATTAGGTATTGATAAAAACGCTGATTCAGAAACTATAAAAAAAGCGTACAGAAAGCTGGCTCTAAAATATCATCCAGACAGAAATCCTGGCGATAAAGTTGCAGAAGAAAAATTTAAAGAGGCAACAGAAGCGTACGATGTTTTAAGTGATGATAAAAAACGTCCTCTGTATGACCAATATGGATTCGCTGGACTAGAAGGAATGGGTGCTGAAGGTGGAGCTGGATACAGCAATGCATTCCGTGATTTTAGTGATATATTCGGTGGAGCAACTGGCGGATTCAGTGATATTTTTGAAAATCTTTTTGGTGGCGGTTTTGGCTCAAGTGCTCGCTCTTCAAGAAACGATACAAACGGCGCTAGTTTAAGATACGAACTTGAACTTGATTTTAAAGAAGCAGTTTACGGTTGCAAAAAAGAAATTTCTTTCCGTCATGAAGAACAATGTCCTGAATGTAGCGGAACAGGTTGTGCTACTGGTGCAAAAAGGCAAACTTGTTCAACTTGTCAGGGCAGGGGACAAATCCACAGGGCAACTGGATTCTTTCAGGTTTCTCAAACATGTCCAACTTGTGGCGGTAAAGGTTCTGTAATCGATAGACCATGTTCTTACTGCCATGGAACTGGACTTGCATCAAAAAATAAGGCGGTTACAGTTACAATTCCAGCTGGCGTTGATTCTGGTAAACGAATTACAATTCCGCGTATGGGAAATGCAGGAACAAATGGCGGTGCTCCAGGCGATTTGATTATTTTGATAAATGTAAAACCTGACAGATATTTTGAGCGTTCTAATTATGATTTGTATTGTGCAGTTCCAATTTCTGTTTCTCAAGCAATTTTGGGTGCTGATATCAATATAAAAACTTTAGACGAGCGTTTAATTACCATAAAAGTTCCTTCTTGTACAACAAATGGCAAACTTTTACGAATTAGAGATGAAGGTGTTCCTTCTTCAAACGGACGAAAAGGTGATTTGTATGTAAAGATAATTGTAAATCTTCCGTCAAAAATAAATCGGGAGCAACAACGTCTTATGCAAGAATATGCAAATATTGAGCGTCCTGAAACAAATCCAAGTATGATTCCGCTGGAAAACTTAAGTTCGATGTAGGTTTAATTTCGACGAGTGTTCTGACAAAAAACTGTCATTATCGGGTTCTTTCAGAACACCGCCAGTCCGCTGAGAAAACCGCACGCTTCGCTGAGAAAACCGACGCTTCACTGGCAAAACCGCCAGTCCACTGCCTCAAGTTCCATCCATCACACAAAAATTCGTTGTAAAATGTTCAAATTATAACGTAAATTTGCCGAA
>CAZDAY010000003.1:0-9977 GCA_964503435.1 uncultured Treponema sp. | reverse complement strand
CCATCACACAAAAATTCGTTGTAAAATGTTCAAATTATAACGTAAATTTGCCGAAAATATGATATAATTATAAATCAAATCTCAAAAGGCAGCTTTTAGAGATGCCCTGAATATTTTTAGTTGAGGTAATTATGTTATGTATAAAACAAAACGAAAACTAGTTTTTACAACTTTTAATCTTGTTATACTTCTGGTGCTAGTTGCTATTACTTATTTTTCCATGCCTTTAATAAAAGAAAGTTCTCGGGAATTTGAAATATTTGCATGGATTTTTGCAGCCTTAGTTTATTTCACTTTTGTCCTTGCATCTTATGCTATAATGAATTTTTTGGAAAACAAACTTCGGGAAGATTCTTTTGACAAAAACGAAACCGAAATTCTTTCAACTTTTATTTCAGATTTAAAATTTTGCTATTCACTTGACGACTTCTATGAACTTTTAGCAAAAGATTTGGAAATTCGTGGCGACTGTGGCATTATTTTTGTAAATCGTTTAAATAATTATGTTTTATACAATTCACCAAACAAAGTTACATCTTCAAATGAAGTTACTCATCTTTTAGAAATGAATTATCCAGTTGAATGGGGAAACGGATTTTATTTTATTGGCGACAATTTTGGTATTGTTTCAAAAATCAAACAAGCACGCGGATTTTTTCTTGTAAATGAAAATTATCATCTTTATGTTTTATGTCGGTATACAAAACTTTTTGATTCTGAAATTTTTCCAATGCTTTACGAAGAATATTCACGCTTTCTTTCAAGAGCAAAAACAATTTCTAATCTTTCTGAAATTTCTTCTCTTTCAAAACAATGGGATCAACTGGCAGAAACTCAAAAATCATTTTTGCCACAGGTTATGCCTGATGTAAAAAAACTTAGTATTTCTGCGTATTTCAGACCACTGGTAAATGTTTCCGGAGATTACTACACAGTTCTTCCAATCAGCGAAACAAAAACACTTCTTATGCTTGGCGATGTTTCAGGAAAAGGACTTGCCGCCGCTTTGGTTATGGGTTTGGTTATGAACACCGTAAAAATTTTTGAAGACAAAGATAATCTTCCAAATATGATTCGTGCACTTGATAAAGCAATTAAAGGAATGAAACTTCAAGATAAATATACAGTTGTTTTCATTGGAATTGTTGATACGCAAAAAATGACAATCCGTTACATAAATGCTTCTATGTCCGATCCTTTGGTTATTACAAAATCTCCAGATGGCTACAGAATAAAACCTTTAACATCAAACTGTTCGCTTGTTGGTATTATTGATTTGGACGATATTGAAGTTGCAGAACAAAAACTTTTCCGTGGCGATGTAATTCTTATGGCATCGGACGGCGTTTCTGAAGTTATGGACGATAATGGCGTTGAACTTGGAACCACAAAACTTTATCAGGATACAATAAAATCTAGTGCGTCAAAAAGTCCAAAAGATTTTATAAATGATGTTGTTGATTTGGTATTCACTTACAATAAGGGCAAAAAACTTCGTGACGATCTTACAATGTTAGTCGCAAAGGTTGAGGGGTAAAATATGATTTTTATTGTGCTAAATGTTATTGCATTTGTTGTAATGCTTGTTCTTTCTTTATCAATAGACAATTCAAATAAGGTTAAAAAGAATACTTCCTCCTTAGTTAATATAATTTTATTCCTTGCTTCAATTTTTGTAATTATGGCGGTTTCGATTGCGTTGTGTTTGTGGGGACCTTCCCAAATTTCTTTGCTTTCTGGACGTTTAATTTACACACTTACAGCATGGTTTTCTTTAACAGCCTGCGTTTATGCTTTGTTTTATCCTCAGCAAAAAAGACATATCGGTGTAAGAATTGTCAACTGGATTTTTTTTATAATTGCATTTTATTTTATGTTTGTTCAGAGTCGCGGTTTTTATGGCATGCAGGCATATAGAAATGGAAATCTTGTAATACAATCTGGTGCGGTTTTCGATAAGGCACTTATCAGTTTTACTTCAATGACCTGGTTTGATTTTTATAAACTTGTGTTCTTTTTTATAATTCCATTTTTTGCGTTTATTATGATTTTGGTTCGTGCAGAAAATGAAAAAGACAGACTTTTGAGACAAGCACACCTTTTAAATGCCGCTGGAATGATTTGTACCTGGCTTGCACTGTTTTTTATAGAATTTTCAACTCAAGTTCAATCAATGATGCAAACTCTTATTCCTATTGCATTTATTCCAGAAATTCTGCTCTTTGTAAAAGCAAACGAAACAGAAGATGTCTGGGATTTAAGTTTAATTGGAAGAACAAGTTTCAGAGTGATTCTTAATGATATTTTACCGTCAGTTGCACTTGGCTACGTTTTTGTGCTGATTTATCCAGTTTTTATAAAAATAAAAATGCCACTTCTTACGCTTTTAATTTATACAGTTTGCGTTGTGATTGTTGCAGTAATCTGTATGTTAATTGGAAAATTTTTTTCTAAAAGAGGATTTTTTAAAGACAGCCGTTATGCTCCGCGTTTAGAAAAAGAACTTGCAGAATTAAGTTATGAAGCGTCGCCTTTAGAAATTACAAATAAGGTTTTTGAGTTTTTTAAGACAAATGTTGATGTAAGTTCCATGAAAATTATGATTGATTCAGGAAACAGCACCTTTGAAACAATTTATTCTTCAAATTCAGAAACGCCAATTTGTAAACTTGACAGTGAAATTTTTGATACATTGCTGAATATGAATCATACTGTTGTATTCAGAGAATTTGTGCAAAGAAACACTTCCATAACTCCAATCAAAACGCAGGTTTTAAAATTCCTTGACGATACAAATTCCGATGCGTTTATTGTTTTAAATGAAGGTCGCCAAATTATCGGTTTAATTTGTTTAGGAAAAAAGAACAATCAAAATTCTTTTACCGGATATGATTACAAGGCATTCAACAGAATTTATTCAAATCTTTTTGTAATTGCGTATTACGTAAAAAATATTATGAACGAAGATGTTGTTGGAACTGTTAACCGCGAAATTCGTATGTCTGGCCAAATCATCACTTCAATTCAGGAAAATATGGATAAAATAAAAAATCCAAAAGTTGACTCGGGCTACGCTATGATTCCGGCGCATAATATTGGTGGTGAATTTGTTGATATGATTCGTCTTACTGACAGCCGTTATATGGTGATTGTTGGTGCGCTTAACGGAAAAGGAATTGCCGCTTCAATGAGCATGGTTATTTTGAAATCTATTATCAGAACATTTTTGGCTGAAACAAAAGATTTTAAAATGCTTGTTGAAAAAGTGAATGTTTTTATTCGCGAAAGTTTACCTAAGGGAACTTTTTTTGCAGGAACTTTTTCTCTGCTGGATTTTACAAACGATACTTTGTATTACATCAACTGCGGAACTCCAGCACTTTTCCTCTACACGCGGGCGTATAACAACGTAATTGAAATTCAAGGTGAAGGTCATATTCTGGGATTTGTAAAAAATATAAGTCCTTTCATAAAAGTAAAAAAAGTAAAATTAGCACCAGGTGATATTGTTTTGTCATGTACAGACGGACTTATTGAAACAAAATCTTTGCGTGGTGAAGAATTTGGCCGCACAAGAATTCAAAATGCGATTTTGGAAAATTTAACATATTCAGCACAGAAAATGGCTCAGTTTACATACAATGCTCTGGTAAATTTCACTTCAAAAGAAATTGAAGATGATATTACAATTCTTTTCCTTAAATACTTGGGAGAAAACTAATGGATCAGTTAACAATTGTTGAAAAAGTTGGCGCAAATTATATGCTTTACGAAATATCCGGAGCGGCAAACGCTTATACAATTACAGAAATTCAAGAAAAAATTTTTACGTATATTCCAGATTCAAATATTGTGCTCGATATGTCCAATGTAATTCAAGTGGATTCTTCTGGCGTTGGAATGATTTTAGCCGGTCATAATGATGGCGAAAAATTCGGAACAAAACTTTTTATAATGAATCCTTCAGAAGAAACGCGGCGGGCACTTAATAAAACAGGATTTTTGGATATATTTAATATAATTCATTCTGTTACAGAGGTTGCAAATGATTCGTAGGTTTTTAAATTTTGTGCTGATTTTTGTGTTAGTTTTAAATTTTATGAGTTGCGCAAAGGCAAAAACTTGTCCTGAAAAACCAAAAACTGGTGCTGAAAAAATGGCGGAATTAAACAAAAAAATTGCAAAACTTCCAGATGTAGATTTGAATGCCACTCTTGGAAATGCAAGAGATATTTTTGGTGATTTTGAAAATAATAATGTAGAAAAAAATCCGCAGGATAATAAATTTAAAAAGTTTGATTTAGTTTATTCTAAAATGAGCATAAAATTTCAGCAGGAAATAAAAATCCCTAATGAAAAAAAGTCGGAATTTATTAGTGATATAGAGAATATATTTGTTCAAGAAAAAAATATCCAGCAGGAATTTTCAAGTAATGATTTAAGTTTGTATTATTTGATTGATAAAACACATTCAATTTCAAGTGAATATGAACCTGAAAATCTGCAACATCTTACAAGCAACGAATATTATGCGGTGAATAAAAATACCTTAAGTTTGCGCCCAGAAGCATACGCTGCACTTTTTGAACTGGCACAAGCGGCAACAAATGACGGAATTCATTTAACTGTAAGTTCAACTTATCGTTCTTATGAATATCAAAAAAATCTTTTCAATTATTGGGTTAGCGTTGATGGTTTGGCTGAAGCAGAACGCGAAAGTGCTCGTCCTGGAACAAGTCAGCATCAGTTAGGGCTGGCACTTGATTTTGCGCCAGTTGATGATGCTTTTGACAAAACTCCAGAAGGTGAGTGGGTTTATAAAAACGCCGCAAAGTATGGCTGGAGTCTTTCATTTCCTAAGGGCTACGAAGAAATTACCGGATATCGCTGGGAATGCTGGCATTTTCGCTACATTGGAAAGTTTGCCTGTGAAATGCAAAAAAAATGGTTTTGTGATGTTCAGCAATATATGATTGAATTTTTGGACGCCTGGGATAAAACTTCAGTTGAATAATTGCACTAAAAAATCATTCTGGTTTTACGCCAAATTCTTCTGTTCTCTGATGAAAAGAAGAATTTTTTGGTTCAATATGAATCATCACTGTAAGCGATTCAGGAATTTCTTTTCTGATTGCTTCTTCAACCTGTTCACTTAATTCGTGTGCCTCAAAAATTGTAATAAAAGGGTCAACTTCAATATCCAAATCAATATCAAAATGCGAGGCAATTTTTCTGATTCTTGCACCATGCGGATTTGTAACTTTTGGAACAGTTTCTACAGCTTTAAAAAGTTTATTGTAAAGTTCCAAATCTCTATTTCCGTCCATAAGTTCCGTGTTTTGCTCAATAAAAATTTTTATGGCATTTTTTATAACCCAAAGTCCAACCAAAAATGCAATAATCGAATCCAAAATCGGCAGTTTAAAAATCAAAGAAAGGCTTAAACCTAACAAAATTCCGCAGGACATTATAATATCGCTTTTCATGTTTTGTGCATTTGCCCTTATGATTTGACTTTTAATTTTTTTACTAATCAAAATTTGTGAAATGTAAAGCCCAAATTTTCCTACAATCGAAATAATTGAAGCACTTAAAGCCAGAAACGAAATTTCTTGATTAAAACTTTGCGTAAAAATTTTTTTTGCTGATGAAATGCAAAGTTCAAGTCCGGCGGTAAAAATTATAAACGAAAGAATCATTGTTGCAACCGTTTCCGCTCTTTCGTGTCCCCAGGGATGAATTTTGTCGCTTGGTTTTGAAATGATTTTGCTTATAAAAATTGTAATTAGCGCTATAAAAACGTCTGTAGAAGAATCAATTCCGTCGCCAATAACTGCCATAGAATTTGCGCAAATACCTAAGATGAATTTTAGTGTGGCGAGAATTGCGTTCCCAAAAAGTGCAATAAATCCAGCGAGTTTTATGTATTTTGATTTTTTTGCTGTGTCCATATTTTTTAATATACAGCAGAATTTTAAGTTAGAAGAAGTCAATAATTGTTGCGTTAGGGTAATGAGTTTTTTTGAAATTTATGTTATGGGGCTGCCTAAGAAGTTTAGAACTTAGCGGTCAGTTCGACGTTGCGGATACTGAGCAATGCCGAAGTACACCAACCGTGGTTCGACCTTTGCTCAATCTAAAGGTTTTGAGAACCCGCTAGAAACTTCGTTGCGAGTTCAACTACCATGTTTCATTCTTTTTAGACAGCCCCATTTGGTTATAAGTAATTATATATATTGCAAAGATTTAGATTCTTTGTTAAATAAGTTTTAAATTTTACTTTGCGACAATATTTACAAGTTTGTCTTTTACAACAATTATTTTTGCAATTTCTTTGCCTTCTGTAAATTTTTTATAACCGGCAGTTTGAGAAGCAAGTTGTTTTAAGGTTTCATCATCGCTTCCAGCACTTGCTTCAAATTTGTCACGAAGTTTTCCGTTAATCATAACAACAATCTGTTTTGTGTCTTCCGTACAGAATTCTTCGCTAAACTGTGGCCACTTTTCGTAAGCGATAGTTTTGTCGTGTCCAAGTTTTTGCCACAATTCTTCGGCAAGATGAGGAGCGTAAGGCGAAAGAAGTTTTACAAATCCTTCCCACATTGATTTTGGCAAAGTTTCGATTTTTGAACATTCATTTATAAAAATCATCATCTGGCTGATTGCTGTGTTAAAATCGAGATTTTGCGTATCTTTTGTAACCTTTGCAACTGTTTTTGCGTAAGTTTTTCTTAAAGCAACAAGATTTTTGTCTTCAAGTTTACCTGTAATATCAATATCAGAAAGCGACTTTTGCGAAATATTCCAAATTCTTTCAAGAAAACGGTTAATTCCAATAAGTCCTTGTGTGTTCCATGGTTTTGAAACTGTAAGTGGTCCCATAAACATTTCATACATACGAACAGAATCTGCGCCATAATTTTGAATCATTTCATCAGGATTAACGACATTTTTGAGCGACTTAGACATTTTTGCAACAACGCGTTCAAGTGCTTCGCCATCATCTTTTGCGTAATACTTTCCATCTTTTTCTTCAACAGCATCAATGGCAACTAAAGATTTTGATTTTCGCTGGAATGCAAATGAAGTAATCATTCCTTGATTTATAAGGCGTTTAAAAGGCTCTTTTGTGCTTACAAGTCCCAAATCGTACAAAACCTTGTGCCAGAATCGTGCATAAAGAAGATGTAAAACTGCGTGTTCTGCTCCTCCTACATACAAATCAACTGGCATCCAGTAATTTTCTTTTTCTGCTGAACAAAATTCTTTGTTGTTTTTTGGATCTAGATATCGCAAGTAATACCAGCAACTTCCTGCCCACTGAGGCATTGTGTTAGTTTCGCGCTTTGCATTTCCACTACATTTTGGACATTTACAGTTTATCCAAGAGTCAATTCCTGCAAGCGGACTTTCGCCAGTTCCGGTTGGCTGATAAGTTTTTACGTTTGGAAGTTCGAGCGGCAATTCTTCTTCTGGAACTGGAACAGTACCGCAATTTGGACAGTGAACTAGAGGAATAGGCTCTCCCCAATATCGCTGGCGGCTGAAAACCCAGTCTCGAAGTTTATAATTTACTGCTTTTTTTCCGATTTTATTTTCTTCAAGAAAGGCAAGCATTTTTTCGATTGCATCTTTTTTGTTAAGTCCGTCTAAAAATCCTGAATTTACGTGAATGCCATCTTCTGTCCATGCTTGAGTTTGAACATCAACAGGCGATTTTAAAACCTCGATTATTGGAAGATTGAATTTTTTTGCAAAATCCCAGTCGCGGCTGTCGTGTGCAGGAACAGCCATAATTGCGCCGGTTCCGTAAGAAGTTAAAACATAATCAGCAATCCAAATAGGAATAAGTTTTTTGTTCACAGGATTTATTGCATAACTGCCAGAAAAAACGCCGGTTTTGTCTTTTGCAAGATCGGTTCGCTCCAAATCTGACTTTTTTGATGCTTGTTCCTGATAAAGTTTTACGGCATCTTTTTGTTCATGAGTGGTGATTTTTTCAATAAGCGGATGTTCAGGCGAAACAACCATATAAGTTGCACCAAACAAAGTGTCGCACCTTGTAGTGTAAACTTTCAATTTTTGCTCGGTAGGATTTCCGTTTTTGTCAGCAACTGTAAAATCAACTTCCGCACCTTCAGAACGTCCAATCCAGTTTTTCTGCATAAGTTTTACGCTTTCTGGCCAATCCAAATCATCTAAATCTTCAATAAGACGGTCAGCATAAGCGGTAATTTTTAAAATCCACTGCCGAATTACTTTGTGCGTTACTTGAGTGCCACAGCGGTCGCAATGTCCTTCTTTTACTTCTTCATTTGCAAGTCCGGTTAAGCAACTTGGGCACCAGTTGATTGGAGTTTGCGCTTCGTAAGCCAGACCTTTTTTATAAAGCTGCAAGAAAATCCACTGCGTCCATTTGTAATAATCTGGCGTGCATGTCCGGATTTCTCTGTCCCAATCATAACTAAAACCTAAAGCTTTTATTTGCTGAGTAAAATGTTCAATATTTTTAAATGTTGTTGTGGCAGGATGAGTTCCAGTTTTTATGGCATAATTTTCTGCTGGAAGTCCAAACGCGTCGTATCCCATTGGATGAAGAACATTGTACCCATTCATTCTTAAATAGCGGCACCAAATGTCAGTTGCAGTGTATCCTTCTGGATGACCAACATGAAGCCCGGCGCCACTTGGATAAGGAAACATGTCAAGAACGTACATTCTTTTTTCTTTTGGTACATCAGGATTTTCAAAAGTTTTAAAAGTCTTGTTTGTTTCCCAATAATTTTGCCACTTAGGCTCAATGTTTTTAAATGGATAACTCATAAATATATTCTCCCTATAAAAATGTTTTGCGACAAGGAGGTCGCTATTAACACTTAGCACAAAAGATGCCGTGAATTTTATAAAATTTTTCTACATATTACACTTTTTTTTTGTTTTTATATAGTATGTTTTTTTTCTTTTTCTGGAGCAAATTTTTTAAGTAAAGGCTTTTCGAGGTTTCGTCCGTTCCGCTACCTACATTGCTTCGTAAGAAAACTGCAATGAGTTTCAGTCTATAAAGAGCGACAAGGACGTCGCGTTATTCAGTCGAAGTAAAAATTTAAACCCGCTACAATCCGACTAGTATTTTACTTGCCGACAAAAGTTTTTTGCAGTTTTATAGAATTTGCGGGTCGCCCTTTTCTTTGAGAGATGAAACTTTCTTGAAGAAAAGCGTAGCCCTGACTGTAGCACCGCCAACGGCGTTCTCTGCAAATTTTTTGCAAGTCTTTTGTGCTAAGTGTTAATAGATTGCCACGTCGCTTTCGCTCTTTGCAATGACGTGTTAAGCGTTAATTTTGCAGAGAATGTAGCGAAAAGCGGAAGTGCGAAAGGCAGGTTCTTTCAAAGAATTTGCTCCAAAATATAAAAAATATTAAAATAAAAAAATGCTTTGGTATTTTATAAAACATTTTTGGCAAATTATGAAATTTGTTTTTTGGGACAAAAAATATATGACGCAAGAATTAAAATCTAAACTTATTAAAATTAACGACGAAATTTCGTATCTTGATGCGAGTGAAGATCCAATTTCTTCAAATGTTGTGTTTATTAAACCAAAAAATTCTCAAACTACATGGATTTTTGATGTGGGACTTACAAGTTTGGCTGCCCAGGAAATTAATGCTATTCAGGGAAAGAAAATTGTTGTGATTTCGCATTTTCATCCTGACCATCTGTTTAATATAAATCGGATTTCTTACGATGAACTTTATTTGAGCGCTCACAGTTTTAAATATGCAAAAAAGGGAATTGTTGTAAAGAACAAGGAATTTTCTGTGGATTCAGAAGATTTCTTGTTTGCAGAAAATACTCGGGTGGCACCAGAAGATGCCCGGTTAACAGAAAATTTTTTCGTAGTGCCAGAAGATGCCCGGTTAACAGAAAATCAACTGGCGCAAGCGGCAAATTCTCGGTCAACAGAAAATCAACTG
>CAZDAY010000002.1:18432-22884 GCA_964503435.1 uncultured Treponema sp. | reverse complement strand
GGAAATATTTTAAAATTTATTCTTCATTTAAAATCTTCAAAATTTGATTTCCATACATTTCCAGTTTAATTTTTCCAATTCCATAACATTTTTCCAGTTCATGAAGATTTTTTGGTTTTTGTTCAATTATATTGTAAACAGATTTATCATTTAAAATAGCAAAGGGTGGCAAATTTGATTCAAAAGCAGTTTGTTTTCGCCAGATTCTAAAATTTTCAAAAAGTTTTTTATCGGAACTGTCGAGATTGTGTTTTATAATTACGTGATTTTTGCTCACAGAAGATTTTCCGGAAGATTTTTTTGCGAACTTTGGATTTTCAGAAAATTCAACTGGCAAATAAATTTCCTGCCTGGATTTTATTGCATCAAGTCCAATTTGCGTTACGTAAAGAATTTGATAATCGCCTTCCCGAAAAATATACGCTTCGGCTTCAAGAGCATTGCATAATTCGTACCAGTTTTCTTTTGACAGTTCCTTTCCAATTCCAAAAGTGCTTAAATGATTGTGTCCGCGTTCTAAAATTTTTTGATTTCTAGTGCCCAAAAGAATGTCAATAATATAAGTTGCGCCATAACGTTCTCCTGTCCGCAAAATGCAGGAAATAAATTTTTGTGCAAGAACTGTTGCGTTTCTTTTTACAATCGGACCGTGCGTACAAATATCGCAGCAACATTCAACTTGAGATTTTGATTCAATAAAATTTTCGCCAAAATATGAAAGTAAAACATTTCTCCGGCAAGTTTTGCTTTGTGCATATTGAACCATTCCCTGCAAAAGTTTTTCTTCTTTTTCGTTATTTAAATCATTTGAAAGAAGAAATTGTATTTTTCTAATGTCGGCTCTGCTGAATAAAAGCAATGCAGTTGATTCTTTTCCATCGCGGCCAGCCCTTCCAATTTCCTGATAATATTGTTCCAGAGATTTTGGCAAATCAAAGTGAATTACGTAGCGGACATCCGGTTTGTTAATTCCCATTCCAAATGCGAGCGTTGCAACCATAACATCAACTTTGTTACTTAAAAAATTTTCTTGATTTTCTGCACGCGTAACATCGCTTAATCCTGCATGATAATTTAAAGCCCTTATTCCTTTTGCGCAAAGTTTTTCGGTTAAACCGTCAACATTTTTTCGGCTAAAACAATAAATAATTCCAGACTGATTTTTGTGATTCTGGATAAAATTTAATATTTGTTCAAAGGCATTATTTTTTTGTTCAACTTGAAGATAAATATTCGGACGGTTAAAACTTGAAACTAAAATCTGCGGATTTTCCATGCGAAGACATTTTGCAATATCGTTTCGAACTTGTTCAGTGGCGGTGGCGGTTAATGCAAGACAAACGGCTTTTGGAAATTGCTCGCGGATATTTGAAATTTCAAAATAATCTGGTCTGAAATCGTGCCCCCAGGAACTTATGCAATGCGATTCATCAACTGTAAGGCAACTTAAAAAAACATTTTCGCTGTGTAAAAGATTTTGAATTCTGTTTGTGTTTAAACTTTCCGGCGAAAGATAAAGCAATTTTATTTTTCCTCTGCGGATTTCCTTGCAAATTTCAAAATATTCGTTTGCGTCCAAAGTTGAATTTAAAAAAACTGCTGGAATCCCAAGAGATTTTAACTGCGAAACCTGATCTTGCATCAGTGAAATAAGCGGCGAAATTACAACTGTAAGTCCGTCTAAAATTAAGGCTGGAATTTGATAGCAAAGTGATTTTCCTCCGCCTGTTGGCATAACCGCAATCGTATCGCGTCCGTCCAAAACATTTTGAATTACATTTCTTTGCAGAGGTCTGAAATTTTTGTATCCGAAGACATTATTTAAAATATTTTCCGGTGTTTCTTTAGAAAAAAAATAATCCATTGTATTTTGCTTTACCTCGCTGATAAAATTTTCATCGTTTTGACTGTTAAAATTACAAACTATTTGTGAATATTTTGTCGCTAATGATTTTATATGAGTCAGCAAAAAATTGTAACGGATTTCATTCATTTTTTCCCCTTGAAGAAATTTCTAAAAATTACAGTTTTTAGATATGCTCTTGATTAAGTTTTTTTTATCTGATATAGTACTTTTATTGAGCCGGCTTGGTGGAATGGTAGACACGAAAGACTCAAAATCTTTTGCGCGCGAGCGTGTCTGAGTTCAAGTCTCAGAGCCGGTATTTGCCTCTTGATTTTTCAGGAGGCTTTTTTGTTTTTAAATCGACTGTCCATATTGACCTCAGCAACCATGCTTCGACACTCTCAGCAACCATGCTTCGACAGGCGCTTTCTGAGTTTATAGAAGTACACCAAGTGCCGGTTTTTATTCTTTTACAGCAGTCAAAACTACATCTCGCCAAAGCTAAAATTCATTCCGCCAGAAGATTTTCTGTATTCTATTGCTTCTGTCATTGAAGCCTCGTCAATATTTTCTTTACATTGCATATCAGCGATTGTTCTGGCAGTTTTTATGCAGGAACTTACAGCGCGCGGTGAAAATCCGTTTTTTTCAGTTGCATTTTCAAGTAAGGCAGAAACTTGTTGTGTTAAAAAGCAATACTTTGAAATTTCGCTTGGATTTAAATAAACATTTTTTTTACCCTGCCGCTCTCTCTGGATTTTTATGGCATTAGCAATTTCGATTCTAAGTTCAGCAGTCGATTTTGCTGGAAAATTTTGCAAAGTAAGTGAAGCATTTTTTGAATCAACTTTTACGCGAATATCAACCCTATCCAAAAGAGGAGCCGAAAATTTTTTCCAGTATTGTTCAATCGCCTTTCCTGAACACAAACAAATTTTTTCCTTTGAACCAAAATTTCCGCAGGGACACGGATTTGTAGACATAAGCAACTGAAATTTTGCAGGGAAAACCGTAGTTCTTCCTGCGCGACTTAACGTAATTGAGCCACTTTCAAGCGGGACCCGAAGCATTTGAATAACAGAAGAACGAAATTCTGCTGCTTCGTCTAAAAATAAAACTCCATTGTGAGCAAGCGAAATTTCTCCCGGAGAACATCTAAGACCGCCACCACACATTCCTTCAATAGTTGCAGTTTGATGAGGCTGCCTAAAAGGGGGACGTAAAATAACAGCGCTGCCAGATTTCATAAGCCCAGCAATCGAATAAATTCTTGTAACAGACTGCGATTCTTCTGGCGTTAACAATGGCAAAAGTGCAGAAAATTTTTCTAGCGAAAGAGTTTTGCCACAACCCGGCGGTCCAAAGGCTAGCAAGTTATGCCCACCGGCAGCAGCAATTTGCAAAGCACGGACTAATTTTTCCTGACCTTTAATTTCCGAAAATTCAAAACCTGGCTCAAGTTTAGGAAAAAAAATTCCGTTGATTTCTTCACAATTTTTGTCCACATTAAATTTTAAAGAAGAAGAATTTTGTTTTTTTGTAAAATTTTTTGTGGAAAAAAGTGCGTTAAAAGCATCACACAAATTTTCTGCACCAAAAACTTTCATACCGTCAACTTCACGCGCTTCATCGGCATTTACAGAAGGAACAATGCAAAGTCTTATGCCTGCTTGAAATGCAGTGCTCGCGGCGGCATGAACTGCACGTATTGGGCGCAAAGAACCATTTAATTCAAGTTCGCCCATAACCAAAATAGAATCTTCGGGCAAAACAGAATTTTGGGAAACTGGGAAAAATGCTTCGTTTTGCTTTTCTGATGCAAAAGAATTTGATTCACAAGAAGTTTCCGCTGAATTTTGTAAGGAATCTTCTGCACAAGAATAACTTGAATTAGCCGAAGGGGAATCACAGTCATTTTTTGCCGCAAGAACCGCCAGCGCAATGGCAAGATCAAAGCCAGCCCCTTCCTTTTTTAAGTCCGCTGGTGAAAGACTTATGAGAACTCGCTCCGGGGGAAATTCAAAACCCGAATTTCTAATAGCACTTCTCATCCTTTCCCGTGATTCTTTAACCGCGCCGTCAGCCAAACCCACAATATCAACCGCAGGAATTCCACGCCTCAAATCAACTTCTACACTAACAAGTGAACCTTCATAACCAAACGGTGAAAAACAAAATATCTGCATTTTTACCTCAATGAACGTCAGCAAATTAAATTTAAAAATTTTACTAAGCGATGTTCATATATATATCTACCGCTAAAATTTAAAATCCGCAAAAAAGTGCAAATTTTTTTTAATTTTTTTTGATTATTTTGATTTTGGGTAACGTTCCGACGTCCTATCGGTTTCAAAAATTTTCACTTCGTGAAAATTCTTAAGATCTTTGGCGTTTTACGGCTACGTCCGTGTAGCCATCTTCTGCTACACAGAATATTGGAATTTTCGTGTTTTTGTTTAGCTGAAAAATCCTCTAGCGTGTATAAATTTTGTTGTTTTTACAGATAAATAGTGAGGCAGTACTAGAAACCTACAGCCGCCACTCTCACCGCATAAGCAGTTTGGAAATTCTGTAACAGTGAATTTTTAATCAGCCAGCTTGGATAT
>CAZDAY010000002.1:0-18332 GCA_964503435.1 uncultured Treponema sp. | reverse complement strand
AAACGGTCTTCAAAATCACGATATGTCGCAAGAATTGTTCCTAAAAGATATTTTGTAAATGGGGAATTTGCAGTTTTGGAGCAAAATTAACGGCAAATAATTAAAATTGCTCCAAAATAACGAAAAATTATTTTATAATTCCCATAGAAACCGGCGTAATTACTTTTGAATTGAAATTCAACTTTTTAACTTCAATACCAGCCTTTGTGTTTTCCTGAGAAATTTTGTAATATCCGCGCTCAAGAATTACCTGACTTGCGTTTACCGTAGTTTCCTGACCAGCCGTACTTCTACATTCCAAACTTGCCGCTGGAATCTGATCAATGAAAATATTTGTAACCGATTGCGACAAATTGTCTTCTTTTTTGATGTAAGTTCCGCTGATATTAAAACAGCCTTTTTGTTCTGCATAAAAATAAGTTTTGTCGTTTGGAATAAAATCCTGGCCTTCTTTTACAATATTTGCATTTTCTGGAATTTCATTTTCGCTGATTTTTGGCGCAAAATTTGAAATTATTTTTAGTTCTCTCAATTTTCGTTTGCTAACCGGAGAATTTAAAATAAATTTTAAAATGTTTTTTACGCAAAGTTGCAGTTCGCCCAAAGTAAGTTCGCCGTTTTCTAAACATTCCTGAATATTATCGCCATATTCATTTATTTCTGCTCCGTCGTTATCTACAATCATATAAACATCGTTTCTGGCTTTTATCATATACGCTGTGTTTTTTATTGTTGCTTCTCCGCCGCTTATGCAGTTATTCATTTTTGCCCACCAATCTGTCATTACAAGTCCAGTGTAGCCCCATTCTTTGCGGAGGATTGTGCTTACTAAGTCGTAATTTGATGCCGCCCAATGTCCATTGATTGCATTATAACTTGTCATTAGCGAATGAGCCGAACCGTTTTTTACTGCAATTTCAAAGGCTTTTAAATAAATTTCCCTAAGTGCCCGCTCTGAAACTATAGAATCACTTGAGTTCCGGCAAAGTTCCTGAGAATTACAAGCAAAATGTTTGCAAGTGCCGTTTGAACCTGCTTTGTACAAGGCTTTCATTTCTCTGGAAGCAAGATTTGCGGTTAAAAGTGGATCTTCGCTGAAATATTCAAAATTTCTGCCGTTAAGCGGATTTCTGTGAATATTCATTCCTGGACCCAAAAGTGTGTCGATTTGTTTTTTCAAAAGTTCTTCACCTTCTTCAAAGTAAAGTTGTTCTACAAGTTCATCGTTCCATGTGCATGCAAGACATGTTCCTGTTGGCATAAGATTTGCTTCTTTTCCTGTATCAATTCTAATTCCGCTTGGACCGTCGGCTGTGCAGGCAACTGGAATTCCGTAAGAATGTAAACTTTCGCTCACGCCTCCAAACGCACTTGTAACGCCCATTGTAACTTTTGAACTCATCATTCCTTCACCGCGAACAATAGTTGCAAGTTCTTTTGAATTTAACTGGGCAACAAAATCATTTAGCAAATTTTCGTCCAGTACATTTTGATTTGATTTTA
Source organism: uncultured Treponema sp. (assembly GCA_964503435.1). Taxonomy (GTDB): domain Bacteria; phylum Spirochaetota; class Spirochaetia; order Treponematales; family Treponemataceae; genus Treponema_D. The sequence continues at coordinate 16,829 of CAZDAY010000002.1, read as the reverse complement.
AGTTTTCTTTTAAATGTTCAAAGTTGATATTTTTGTTTCCTGTAAACGCAATATCTTTTGGCAGATTATTTTTAATTCTTTCTGCAAGATTGATTTTGCTTAACGGCACGTCTTCTGTTTCAATACTGTAATTTGCGCCAGACAAAGCGTCAGTTGCGTCAGAAGAACCGCAAGTTTCAGCAGAAGAACCTCCAGCTACATCAGCCAAACCGCCGGCAAGTTTAGGTTTAATTCTCTTAAATGCCTTAGTTGGAGCCGCCGCCTGTTCAAGTTTTTCTACAATAAAATCATCTTCAAGTTCAAAATCTACATCAAATTTTTTTGCAGAATAAAGCGAATCAGTTCCGCCCCAAACAAAATATTTTCCCTTTTCCAAAATCCATGAATAAGCATTTCCGGAAATTCCGCTGTCATCGTAAGACGCAAAATCCTTCAAATTAAATTTCAATTCAAGCACACATTTTTCGTGCGGTTTTAAAAGCGGAGTTTTTTTGTAAGCAACAAGAATTCTGCTGGCCTTACCAAGTTTTCCCTGAGGACATTCCAAATACAACTGAACAACTTCTTTGCCAGAATATAAATTTCCTGAATTCAAAACTTCAGCCTTAACGCAAAAATTCATTTTTTCATCAAAAACAGGATTCAAAAATTTAAGTTCAAAATTTGTGTAAGAAGCGCCAAATCCAAACGGAAATAAAATTTTATCGCGTGCAAAAGTTAAAAAATATCTGTAGCCAACATAAATATCTTCTTCGTAAAAAATATTGTCGGTTTGTCCAAAATTTTTTGTAGAAGGATAATCTTGAATTTCAGCAATCGTATCGCTCAACTTGCCGCAAGGACTTTCAGAATCTTTAGCACACAAAACATTCGCCGCCGCCTTTCCGCCTTCCATTCCGCCCTGCCAAACATAAAGCAAAGCCGTAATGTGATTTTTAAAATCCGCACTAGAAACAAAACTCGTATCAATAACTGAACATGAATTAAAAACCAGACAAACTTTTTCGTAAACAGCGCAAATTTCTTTCAGATTTTCATACTCAGTTTCACTTAAAAACCAACTGCCTTTTTGAGCCAGCAAATCCTTATCTTCGCCGGCATTTCTCGAAATAACATAAATCGCTTTGTTTGAAAATTTTCTTTCTTCAGCAAGAATTTCAGAATTTAAAGGCATATCTTTCTGGCAAAAAGGTTCTCCAGCCCAAACTCCGCTGCCATTATCAAAAGGATTTTCAGCACGCCACTCGTTATAACGCTCAATCAGTTTTTCACTGAAAATTGGACCGCCATTTTCTTTCGACAAATTCAAAAGTTCGTCCATTAAAACCGTTTTGTAAGGAACGTGAACCGAACCGCCCGAACCAAGTCCACTCACCAAAAAGTCAAAGGCAGCACGCCCAAAAACGCTCACCTTATCCTGTGGTAAAAGTGGCAGAGTTTCAAAATCATTCTTCAAAAGAACGCAGCCTTCCTGAGCCGAACGCAAATTAAATTTCTGAAAATCCATAAAAACCTCGCATTTTATGTTAAAATTATCAAATAAAATCATATTAAATTTGTAAAAAACTTCAAGAAAGATTGTAAATTTCGGCTTAGTGTTTTTAATTTGTTTCTTTTTCTGGAGCAATTTTTTTTATAAAACTTCCGTGCAAAATTCATCAAAACATTTAAATTCTTGCGGCTAGACAACGCTCCTTTCGTCGCTTCCATGCAGACCGCCGCTTTGTTCTTAGTTTATTAGTCTTTTGTGCTAAGTTCCCGACCCAAACAAAACCGCCCTTTCGGCATGCATAAGATGGCGACAAGGATGTCGCAAAAATTTAAAAAACCGAAAAATTAACACTAATAAGAAAAAGTTCTGACTACATTTTTATCATTTAAGGACACAAAATATAACAATGTTAAACTTATTTTCAAAGTTAACAAAAAATTTGAAAAGCAGGACTATTTTCACATATCTTTCTGTTGTAATAATTCCGCTTGTAATTTTAGTTGTTGTAATTCAAATAATTGTAACACGATTTTTCTTGAACAATTTAAAAATCTTATCAGAAACAAATTTAAATAAAAATGCACAAGTTATTTACGAAAATTTACAGTCAGTTGAACTTATAAAAAAAATAATCTGTTCTAATACCGACCTTTTAATGATGATGGTTTTCCCCGATGAAAAAGAGCAGCAGCAACTTATTCAGGATTTAGTCAGACAATCTTTAACATTAGAAAGAATTTCTTCAGTAGAACAAAATATTTTTGGAATAAGAATTTTCGCAGAAAACAAAAAGCTTCCTGAAAGATTTCCAATTGTTTTTCAAGAGAGTCGCTTAAAAGCAGACGTAAAGGAAGGCTGGCAGTATAATTACAAAATTGATTATTTGGACGACGCAATTTCTCGCCTGGAAAATTTGGCTTCTTATACATCAGAAATAATTTACGGAAAAAAGCATTTGGGATATTTGTCAGTTGAAATTGAAATGAAAAAAATGTTTCCGTTTTTATACAAGGAATTTTTAGATTCTTCTTTTAATTACACTGATTACAGCGACTTAAATTATAATGGAGATGGGTATAAATCAGGTCAGAATTCTGAGCAGAAAAATTTGATTAACGATTACGTCTTCTTTATTTCAGAAAATCAAACTGGCAGCATAGAAAATCACTCTTATGTAAGCAATTTAAACGCAGCAAGTAATGTAAATTCAATACTCAGTAAAAATTTAACAGCCAATATAAATGCAAGAGAGAATTTAAATTTAGCAAGCAACTTAAATGCCTCAGCTCACGCAAAAAACGAAACTTTCGCAAACAGCGTAATCACAAAACGCACAAACAAAATCAGCACAAAAATTTTAACGCCGCTTGTGAATCAGGAAATTATAAATTTTTCTTCGGAACCCAGCGAAAATTTTGTGAAAAAAATAAATAAAATCATAAATAAAAATCCACAGGCAAAATCTTTTACATTTAAAATCCGCGACAGAAAAAATTCGTTTTTGGTTTCTGCAACAAAAATTCCAGAACTTAACATTTTAATTGTAAATTCTTGCTCTACAAAATTGATTTCAAATTCTCTGTTTGCCCTAACAGCAACCTGTGTTATAGGAATTTGCATTTTAAGTTTTATATTGCTTTTGGTTGTAAATTTCACAACAAAAAATCTGCTAAGCGGCGTTTATTCAATTATTGACGGAATGAAAAATGTTCGCGGTGGAAATCTCGATGTAAAAATTCAGGAAATCGGAAATGACGAAATTACGCAAACTCAGCGAACCTTTAACCAGATGACTGTTCAGTTAAAAAATCAAATTACGCAAATCAAAAAGGACCAGGAACTGATTACTGAAACTGAAATGAAGGCAATGCTTAACCAAATTAACGCGCACTTTTTGTACAACGTTTTGGAAACAATCAGAATGCAGGCGCTTATAAACAATGATGAAGAAACTTCAGAAAGTATTTCTATGCTTGGAAAGATGTTGCATTATTGCCTTCAGTGGCGCTCTTTGGAAGTCCGGCTGGAACAGGAACTGGAATACATAAATTCTTACATTTACATTTTAAATATCAGAAATGATTATTTAATTGATTTAGAAATTGATATTGATGAATCTTATAAAAAACTAGAAATTCCCAAAATGATTTTGCAGCCTTTGATTGAAAATGCATTTTTTTACGCGATTGAACCTGTTGCTAAAAATTCAAAAATTAAAATTTATACAGAAAAAGATAAATTTAAAGATTTAATTTGGATTTGTGTTCAGGATTTTGGAAGCGGAATGTCTTATGAAAAAATTGCTGAAATTCAAAACTACTTGGACGATAAAATTCCAGAAAAAAAATCTTCGGGCGGAAGCATTGGACTAAAAAATATTCAAATGCGCCTTACGATGATTTATGGAAAAGACTGCCGCCTGCAAATAATTTCAAAAGAAAACAGCGGAACTCTGGTTAGAATTCCAATTCCATTTGTTCCGTAGAATTTTTACAGAAATTTTAATTTAAAACAAAGTGCAGGTTTTGAACTGTTGGCAGCACAGAAAAATTTGCTGATAAAAAATATATATTTTTCCTAACTGAATATAACTGACGCTTAACACAGAAAAATCAAAAAGTAAAAAAGTTTAAAAAATCAAAAAGTAAAAATTCAACACAAAAAAAACTTGTTGGCGAATGTGGAATCCGTTTTAAACAAGACGAAATTCCGAGTAGCACATTTTTATTGCCGGCATTTAACGAAAAAGGAGTAAAAAATTGATTACAATTATTGTTGCAGACGATGAAAAACTGATTCGCACTGGAATAAAAAAAATTCTTTCAGATAATTTTGGAAGCGATTTAAATATTCTTGAAGCAAAAAACGGACTTGAAGTTTTGGAAATTTGCAAACAGGAATCGCCTTATGTAGTTATTACTGACATTCGAATGCCAAAGATGGACGGCGTAGAACTTATGCAGGAAATTTCAAAATTTCCGCAAAAACCTGCAATAATTGTTTTAAGTGGATTTGATGATTTTTCTTATGCAAAATCTGCAATAACAAACGGCGCACTTGCTTATATTTTAAAACCGATTGACACAAAAGAATTAATCGACGCTGTGAACAAGGCTTTAAATTCTGTAAAAACTTTGGAAACGAACCGTAAAGAACAAAAATTAAAAAGTATAATTTCTGACGGAATAATTGAAGGAAATTTAAAACTCAATCAGGAAGATTTTAAAGACGGATATTATTGCTTAACCATAAATAAAAAAATCACTTCAGATGAAAATTTGTTTGAGAAAATTTCTCCGTGCTACGTTTTAGAAGAAAAGCAAAATTGTCTTACAGTTTTATTAAGTCAAAATGGAATTAAAGAAATTCAACAGGACAAAAATTTTTCTTCTTACGTTGTGGGAATTTCAGAAAGGGCAAAAGTTCTTTCAGATTTACGAAAATTAACATGGCAGTCATTTTCTGGATTTTTGCAATCTTATTTTGAAACGCCACAAAACGATTCTCGGGTTAACGGATTTTATTTTTTTAGCGTAAATTCTTATGTTTCAGATTTTAGCGAAATTGACAGTCGATACGACAAGGTAATTGCTTCTTTGGATTTGCTTTCAAGTTCTGATATTAAAAAAACTTTAAAAGTGCTTTTTGATTTTAATGATTTCCAAAAAGAAAAACGCGGAGAAGTGCTGCATTATATCTGGGAAAAAATTGTAAATAATCTTTTTAAAAGATATCCAAAACTTAACAACACAGATTCTTATCTTTATTTAAAAAGTCTGATGATTGAAAATTTGGAACAATGCGAAAAAATTTCAGAATGGAAACAATACGTTTTAGATTATCTTTTGTATTTAGTGGAAGTTTTAAGACATAGTTCTGGAAAATATCCTTACATTACAAAGGCAATTTCTTATATTTCAAATCATTTTGCTGAAGACATTACAATGGCAACTGTGGCAAATTATGTTTCTATGAATTACACCTGGTTTTCTGAAAAATTTAAAGAACAACTCGGCGTTAATTTTAATGATTATTTGAAAAAATTCCGCATGGAACAGGCAAAGCAGCTTTTGGAAAAAGGAATTTATAAGGTTTATGAAGTTGCGGCAATGTGCGGTTTTAAAGATGTAAAACATTTTATGAAATCTTTCCGAGAAATGAATGGAATGTCGGCAGGAGAGTGGGCGAGAACGCACGGAAATTTTCTGGAAGAATAATGCTGATGATTTTTTTCAGCAGACTTGCGTTTAGTGCGTGTAGTAAGTCTAATAAAAAGATACTTGAATAATAAATGACATTTTGACATAATTTGTCATAATAAAAAGTCTTACGCTAAGGAGAAAATTATGTCAAAAAAATACGCGTTTTTGTTTCCCGGACAAGGTGCACAAGCTCCCGGAATGATTAAGGATATTGTTGAAAATTATTCAGATGCGAAAAAAATTCTTGCTGACATTTCAGAAATTGCGGAACTTGATGTTGCAAAACTTATGTGGGAAAGCGATGCTCAAACTTTGAGTCGTTCGGATAACAGTCAAATTGCAATTACTTCTGCTTCGATTGTTATTGCAGAAATTTTGAAATCTAAGGGAATTCTTCCTTCGGCTGCAATGGGATTTTCTCTTGGTGAATTTCCTGCACTTTATGCTTCTGGCGTTTTGTCTTTTGAAGATGTTATTAAAGTTGTTAAACAGCGCGGTTTGATTATGCAGGAAGTTTGTGAACAAATTGCAAGTGAAAATGAAGGGCACGCTCCTGGAATGACTGCGGTTTTGGGACTTGCACCTGAAAAAGTTGTGGATATTGCAAATAAAATAAAAGATGCCTACGCTGCAAATATGAATTCGCAAAAGCAAACTGTTGTTAGCGGAACTTTTGATGCTTTGGCTCAGGTTGAAGATGTGGCAAGTAAGGAAGGAGCACGTAGAGTTGTTCGCCTAAAGGTTGCAGGTCCGTTTCATTCGCCTTTAATGCAAAGGGCAGCGGATAGATTTCAAGATGTTTTGTCTGGCGTAAAATTTAATGATCCGAAAATTCATCTTTTTTCTAATGTAACTGGCAAGGAAGTTATGTCTGGTGAGGCTGCAAAAAATGCGGCGGTTTTACATTTGGTTCGACCGGTTTTGTGGACTTCGGAAGAGGATGTTTTGGCTGGAATTATTAAAAATGATGATGAAAATTCCTGGGAGATTTTGGAAACTGGTCCTGGAAAAGTTTTAAGCGGACTTTGGTCTCAAACTGAATTTGGTGCTGGTTTTGAAGCGAAATCTGTGAACAGTGCGGAATCTTTGGCGGCATTTAACTGATTTTTAATGTTTACAGAAAATCTTCTGTAGGGCGAAATTTTTGTGCAAACAGAAGATTAAAAAAATGCACGTAAGCAAGGTTCTTATAAAAAAACAATCTGCACAAACGAGCGTAGAGAGTGCAAATCAAAAGTAAAAATTAAATTTTATATTTTGGAGAAAAAATATGTTATTAGAAAATAAAAAAGCCTTAGTTACAGGTTCAAGTCGTGGAATTGGAAAGGCGATTGTTGAAAAATTTTTAAGCGAAGGTGCTGAAGTTTGGGGATTGTGTTCAAAACCTAGCGCTGCAAAAGAAGAACTGGAAAAATTTGCCAGCGAGCATAAAACTTCTTTTCACGAAATTTACGCTGATGTTGGAAATGCGGAACAAGTAAGTCAAGTTGTAAAAGATGCACTAAGTCAAAGTGGCGGATTTGAAATTCTTGTAAATAACGCTGGAATTACACGCGACACTTTAAGTTTTAGAATGAAAAAAGAACAGTGGGACGATGTTCTTAGAATTAACTTAACTTCAGCATTTTTGATTTGTCAGATAATTTCAAACGATATGATTCGCAAAAGAAACGGTTCGATTATAAATATGGCTTCGATTGTTGGAATTCACGGCGGGGCTGGTCAGGTAAATTATGCAGCGTCAAAAGGTGGATTGATTGCTTTTTCAAAATCACTTGCAAAAGAAACTGGCAGTCGCGGAGTTAGAGTAAATGCCATTGCGCCAGGTTTTATTGAAACTGATATGACAAATGTTGTAAACGAAGATTTAAGAAAGGCCTGGGTGGAAAATATTCCGTTGAAACGTGCCGGTAAACCAGAAGATGTTGCAAACACAGCACTTTTCTTGGCCAGCGATTTAAGCACTTACATTACGGGGCAGGTTCTTGGCGTTGATGGCGGAATGGGTGCATAAAATTTTTCTGGCCTAAGTGCCAGAAGTTTATTTTCTTGCTTCCAAACCTTCAATTTCGCCTTCAAACGGAGTGTTTCTAAGTTTAAAAATTAAATCGCCATTTTGTGCGCTAGAAATATCTAAAGCTGTTTCAACCCAGTTTCCGTCAACTTTAACTTCAAAACTGTCGCCAAACTGCAACTGCACTCCGTTAAAATTGTTTTTTGTAATCCAAAACATACCGCCTGGAACATCAAAAGTTAGTTTTCCTTCAAATTTTTCAGTGTTCATAAAAACCTCAAGTTAAATTTACTAAAATTTCAGTTTATAAGTCAAATTTTGGAGTAAAACTTTGATTTAAATGTTCTTGACCTCCTGTCAATAACAAGAATTTTCTCTACGCGAAAATTCTCAAAGTCTTCCGGTATTTACGGCGACTTGCTGGAAACCGCGTTGCAATTTACCTTGTAGGCATCTTAAGTGGAAGTGCGGATTTTGTTTAGGGTGGACAGTTTGCATAAAAAAATTCGTAAAACTGAAAAGTAGTGCTTTGCAAATTCAAGTATTAGTAGATTGCTTTGTCGCATTTGTTTCTCGCAATGACGTGCTAAGTCTTAAACAAAAAAATGTGCTCCAGAAAAACAAAAAAAATCAGAAAAAAAATCAGTTGCAAAAAGAAAGTAATTCATATAAAATACAATCTGACATTTTTTAATATTTTGTCAAAATGAAACAAACAAAACAAATAAAACAAAGTGAACAGGAGAAAATTATGCGCAGAGTCGTAGTTACAGGTTTAGGTTGTGTTAGCCCGGTTGGAAATGATGTTGAAGAAACATGGAATTCTATTAAACTGGGGAAGAGCGGTGTTGCCCCAATCACTTATTACGATGCGAGTCCGTTTAAGGTAAAATACGCTGCTGAAGTAAAAAATTTTGATGTTTCTAAATATATTGACCCTAAGGCTGCTAGAAAAATGGCGAGATTTACAAAATATGCTGTGGCTGCTGCAAAAATGGCTTTGGACGATGCAAATCTTACAGAAAACAAGGAAGTTCTTGAAAATACAGCGGTTTATTTGGGCGTTGGAATTGGCGGTCTTGAAGTTACTGAATCTTCAATGAAGAGTTATTTTGAATCGAATTACACTCGAATGCCTCCAATGACGGTTCCTATGCTTATTCCTAATGAAGCGGCTGGCAATATTTCTATTTTGTTTGGACTTCACGGAGCAACTCACACAATCGCTACGGCATGTGCTTCGGGAACTGACGCAATTGGTAATGCTTTGGATGAAATTCGTAGCGGACGTTATGATGTTATTTTAACAGGTGGTGCTGAATCAACTCAAAACGGATTTGCTAACCTTGGATTTAATATTTTGCAGGCACTTTCAACTGGTTTCGCAGATGAGCCTTCAAAGGCAAGCCGACCATTCGATAAAAAACGCGACGGTTTTGTTATGGGCGAAGGCGGAACAATTTTAATCCTTGAAGAATACGAACACGCTAAGGCTCGCGGTGCTAAAATTTACGCAGAAGTGGCTGGCTATGGTGCATCTTCTGACGGCTACCATTTGACTGCTCCGAATCCAGACGGACTTTGTGGTGCTAAGGCAATGAGTCTTGCGATGAAGGATGCCGGCGTAAAACCAGAAGATGTAACTTATTACAACGCTCACGGAACTTCAACACATTTGAATGATTCTGGCGAAACTAAAATGCTTCACATTGCGTTTGGCGAGGCTGCAAAAAAACTTCACATTTCTTCAACAAAATCTATGACAGGACACTGTTTGGGCAACGCTGGTTCTCTGGAAGCTTTGGTTTGCATAAAGGCGATTCAGGATTCTTTTATTCCAGCGACAATAAATCTTGACGAAGTTGATGTGGAAGGCGGCTGCGATTTGGATTACACACCGAACCATGGTATAGAAATGAATGTGGACGTTGCAATGAGCGGTAATTTTGGATTTGGCGGACACAACGGAATTTTGGTTTTCAAAAAAATATAATTTATGGGGAGAAAAAATAGAAATGCCATTTACAGATATTGAATCACTTTTGCCACACAGAAGTCCTTTTTTATTCGTGGATACAATTGAAAGTTATGACGAAAACGGAAGCGTAAGTACTAGAAAATTTACCGAAGAAGATTTTTTCTTTAAGGGACATTTTCCTGAATATCCAGTTGTTCCTGGCGTTATTTTGATTGAAACTATGGCACAAGGTGGCGGTGCAGCGTTAAGTTTGCAAAAAAAATTTGACGAAGGAAGTTTATTTTTTCTTGCCACAGTAAACAATGTAAAATTTAAACATCAAGTTCGGCCTGGAGATACGGTTCGCATGGTTGTAGAAAACAAACGTTGCACAAAAAACATGGTTGTTCAGTCAGGAAAAGCCTATGTTGGCGATACACTTTGTGCTCAGGCAGAATGGATGTGCTTAGTAGGTAAGGGCGACCAAAAGTAAGCGCTAGTTCATTGTTATTCCCCATGACCGATGCGAAAGACAAGTTATGGGGCTGTCCAAAAAGTTCACATATGACAGTTTGTCTCTCCCTCGTACTTGCAAAAAGGCAATTTAAAATACATAATTTTAAAATCATGAAACGTAAAAGTAGAATGAACGAACGATTTGAAGAAATTGGTCGTGTAAAAGCTGAACAAATTTGTATTTTGCCCGGAGTTTTAGACGATATCAGTTTGTCTGGCTGCAAGGTTCATTTTCCAAATCCCATAAGTTTGGACATGGAAAACGATTACGAAATTTCAGTTGACTTTGCAAATACAGAATTAAAAGACACTTTAAAACTTTTGGTTCATCCGCAGTGGCAAAGTGCCGACAGTTCTGAAACAGTTATTGGTTTTAAAATCTTATGTTCTCCAGACACTCCAAAATTAAAAGCAGTTATTGAACTTTTAAAATCTCTAAAAGATGATGATAGCAAAAATATCAGCAGCCTAATAATAAATTCTTCAGCAAACATAATTCAGTAAAATGTCATTTACAAAAGAAAAACTAAACGGAATTGCCTTTTTATCATTTCCTCAAATGCAAGAAATTTTACTTTCTGAATTGCAGGAACGTTTTAAAATCAATTTGGAAAACATAAAAATTTTTGGCGATTTAATTTATCTGGATTCGCCGTCTTCTGATTTTTGGAATTTTGCAGATTTTTCAGATTTTGATGATTTTGCGAATTTTGGTGATTTAAAAAAACTTCCTTACTGGGCAAAACTTGTTTATTTTAATCCTGAAATTTTGAATTTTGATTCGATTGGTGATGCAGCGAAGGCTTTAAAAGAAATTCAGCGTTCCTGGGCGCCTTACAATTTTTCATATTTTAGAAGAGCCGCACTTATTCAGGAAAAGTTGCCCCACATAAATTTAAAAGCGAAAACCTTTCCTTACGAAATTCCTCACAGCCCGATTGGAATTTACACCTTGCTTGATGAACATAAAATTCTTTTTTCTGCAAAAACATCTTCGCCCTTGCCTGGTGGAACTTTGGAATTTGTAGAAAATCATCAGGAGCCGCCAAGTAGAGCGTATTTAAAAATTCAAGAAAGTTTGTGTTTGGCAAAATATTTTTTTGATGTTGATTTGCCAGATTCTTCTTCAAGATGTTTTGAAGCAGGAGCGTGTCCTGGTGGCTGGACCTGGGTTTTAGCAAATCTGGGTTCGCAAATTTATGCAGTTGATAGGGCGGAACTTGCACCAAATCTTATGAAAAATCCTCTGGTTAGTTTTAGAGCTCACGATGCTTTTACTTTAAGTCCACAGGAAATTGGTGAATGTGATTGGGTTTTTAGCGATGTGATTTGTTATCCTGAACGTTTGCTTGAATGGATTAAAATCTGGCTAAAAAGCGGAAAAACTAAAAATATGATTTGTACAATTAAAATGCAGGGAAAAATAAATTGGAACTTAATTCAAGAATTTGAAGAAATTCCAAATAGCAGAATTATGCATTTAAATTACAATAAACACGAACTTACTTTTATTCACGCTGATTCTTAAAATAAAAATTTGATGTGGTCATTCACAGCCGAAACTTTCAAAACTTAGCATAAAAACTAAAAATGCAATTCCATCAAGAAATTCGCTTTGAAAAACCGGCTTAAAGTAAAAACTTTTTATTTTGAAATGTCGCCTAATCTGTACGGAGTTGCCTGGTAAACATAATAATTCAGCCAGTTTGAATAAAAAAGATGCGCTGTACTTCGCCAGGTGGAAATTACTACATTATTCGGATTGTTGTCTGCAAAATAATTTTGCGGAATTTTTGGATTTAAACCCTTTGCTAAATCTCTTTTGTATTCGTTTGCTAAGGTTTCGGGATCATATTCTAAATGGCCGGTCATAAAAATCTGGCGGTTGTCGCGGGATTTTGCAATGGTTAAGCCTGTAATTTCTGATTTTGCGAGAAGTTTTAATTTTTTGTTTGATTTTACATCTTCTGGATTTATAAAAGTGTAGCGCGAAGTTGGAACTGGAAAATAATCGTCAAAGCCTCGAAGCAAGGGTTCTTTTTTATCCAAAGGTTCTGAATAATAAATTCCTGAATACTTTTCGTTTGTAACATGCTTTTGAATTCCGTAGTTGTAATAAAGTCCTGCCATTGCGCCCCAGCAAATGTAAAGCGAAGAAAAAACGTGATTTTTAGCGAAATCCATAATTTTGCAAAGTTCTGCCCAGTAATCAACCTGCTCAAACGGAAGCTGCTCAACCGGCGCTCCTGTAATAATTATTCCGTCGTAAGAACTTTCCATCATTTTTTCTGAACTTATGTAAAATCTGTCTAAATGCTGCTTTTTTGTGTTTTTAGAAACATGACTTGTCATTTGAACGAGCGAAATGTCTATTTGAAGTGGCGTGTTTGAAAGCAATCTTAAAAGCTGGGTTTCTGTAACTTCTTTTGTGGGCATTAAATTTACAATAGCAATTTTTAGAGGACGAATATCTTGCGTGTCTGCACGATCATGAGTCATTACGAAAATATTTTCTTTTTCAAGTTGTTCGTGTGCCGGCAAGTCTGAATCAATTTTTATTGGCATAAAATTCCTCCTTTTTAAATGAAATTATTATGACAAAAAAGCGTGAAGTTTACCATAGATTTTTTTTTAACTTTCATTTTAATGTTTGGTAGGCAGTTCTGTGCGAGGGGCGGAACAGAAAATTTTTCTGTTAAGCAGAAAATTTGTGTTAAAAATAAATGCCATTGTAGCGTTGGAATTCCTTGCAGAAAAACTTAGCCCGTGCTGGAAGGGCGAGCGTGGCTGCTTTAAGCAGACTAAGCGAGTTGCGGAACGGTTGGTGAGCGAAGTCGAACCATAAGTGGAGCAATGGAGGTAGCGTAGCGGACGAAACCCTGCAAGGACGGCCGAAGCAGAAAAACGTGCTCCAGAAAAAAATCTGCATTTTTTAAATTATACGACTTAATAAAAATAATAAATTTATGACTTAGTGCAAAAAATTTTATATACTAAAGGAATGGAAATAAAAGTTGACAGAAAAGCGGCTGTAAAAAAGTTGCGTAGTTTGGTGCTTTTTCCAAAAAATGGAATTGAAGCATTTCGTTCTAAACTTGAAAAAAATTTTGATGTGGTTTTTCTTCCAAATCGTGTGGAAAATACAGAAAAAGTTTACGCTGGCGTTAAATGTGATTGTTTGATTCCGGAAGCTTTTGTTAGCCACAGAATTATGCTTTATATTCATGGCGGAAGTTTTGTGGGCGGTTCTTGTGAAAGCTGGAGATCTTTTTGTGCTAGTCTGGCGAACGCTTGTATGTCGAAGGTGGTTGTCCCGGATTTTAGATTGCCTCCTTCGCATCCTTTTCCAGCCGGGCTTGAAGATGTGCAGTCAGTTTTTAGAATGATGAAGGCAGAAGAGGAAGTTCTTATTCAGAATTCTTTTGATTCTAAAAGTTCTGATGCTGCTTCTGATATTTCGTCTGATGTTTCACCAGAAATTATTCTTGCTGCGGACACGAGTGGCGCTTCTATTTTGCTGGCTTTGATGTTTGGTTTTACTGAAAAATTGCGAAAGTCTGTGAGTAAAATTATTTTGTTTTCGCCATGGTTGAATTTGGGCACGGACGACAGTGTAATCAGCAGTAAAAAAAAGCATGACGAAGTTATTTCCAGCGAGGCTCTTAGGTTTGCTGCGGATTTGTACACTTATTCGAGTAACATAAAAAATATTTTGATTTCGCCTTTAAATGCAAGTCCTGAAGATTTTAAGTTTTTCCCGGAAATTTATATTCAAAACGGTGAAAAGGAAATTCTTTTAGAGCAAACTCATAATTTTAAGAAACTTCTTGATGAAGCGAATGTAAAAAGCACAATCGACGTTTTTCCAAAAATGATGTATATGTTTCAAATGGCTGATGAGTTTTTGCCAGAAAGTCATTTAGCAATCGAAAACTTAGCAAAGTGGATAAATTTTAAGCCGCGCAATGTTCAGGGAAATCCGTACAAAGATTCTGTAAAAGGACCTTATGTTTTTTAGTTAGTAATCCATATTTTTGTAGGAACTTTTTGGAAAATAGGGTATCCTTTGTAAATGCAAAAAATGTACGGAAGCGAAGACTCTATTAACGCTTAGCACAAAAAAATAAGTAAATGCACTTCCAGCGAGAACACTGCTTTGAAAAACGCTTCTGTGCATTTAGTTATTCTTCTATAAAAGTTAAGGTTGTTCAAAAAATCACGTGCTTAATTAAAAAATCCGCAAAACAACTTTGGAGAGAAAAATATGGAATTACTTTCGCCAGCAGGCAATTTAGATAAATTAAAATACTGCTATATTTATGGTGCCGACGCTGCTTACATTGGTTTAAAAAACTTTTCACTTCGCGTAAAGGCTGACAATTTTTATCAGGATGAATACAAAAAAGTTCAAGATTTAAAAAATCGGTTTCCGAACAAACGTTTGCATTGCGCTTTAAACATTGCTTTTCACAACAGCGAAATTGAACGTCTTAAAGAAAATATTCCGTATTTTAAACAGTATCCAATAGATGCTTTTATTGTTCAAGATTTAGGAATTGTTCCGATTTTGCAAAAAGAATTTCCAAACGCAGAATTGCATCTTTCAACTCAAGCCAGTTGCATGAATCGCGAAGCTGTAAAAATGTACAAATCGCTTGGTTTTAAAAGAGTTGTAATGGGCAGAGAAGCCTCACTTAAAGAAATTGCTGAAATTAAACAGGCAGTTCCCGAAATGGAAATTGAATGTTTTGTTCACGGTGCCATGTGCATTGCGTATTCAGGACGATGTTTGATGAGTGCTTATTTAAATGGTCGTTCGGCACAAGAAGGATTTTGCAGCCACACTTGCCGCTGGGATTATGATGTTATGTCTTCAAATCCGAATTTTAAAAATACAAACTTGGCAAAGCAAATTGCAGAATCAGGAGAATTAGTTTTAAGAGAACACAAACGCCAGGACGAATATTTTCCTGTTTACGAAGGCGATAATTTTACTGCAGTTTTGTCATCAAAAGATTTGTGTATGATTGATTATTTATCTGAATTCAAAAAAGCTGGAGTCGACAGCCTTAAAATTGAAGGACGAATGAAAAGTGTTTATTACGTTGCAATGATTACCCGTGCGTACAGAAAAGCTCTTGATGCATTAGATGGAAAAATCACTCAGGAAGAAGCGCAAAGTTTTATTCAGGAAATGTACAAGGCAAGCCACAGACCTTTTACAACCGCATTTTATTTTGATAAAACCAAAGCCGATGAAACTGTAAGTGGCGCAAGCGACAGTCCTTATGATTTAGCGGCAGAAATTGGTGAACAGTTAAATCAAAACGAAACTGACGAAATTCTGCAAAAAGCAAGTCAAAATCAAAAAGTGCAGGACGAAGAATACAATTCACTTTGCGAGCAGGCAAAAATCGCATGGGACGAAAGAGTTAAAAATGCGCCAGACAAACATCTTCCGTTTGCCAAAAAAATTGATTCATGGAAAATGTATCGTTTGGTTGCAAGAAATATGATAAATCAAAATTCAGAACTTGAAATTGTTGCGCCAGATATTTGTAAAAAAGAATTTAATCAAAAAGATTTTCAGTTAATAAATCCTCATACGGCTCAAATTTATAATTGGGTTTGTGATGGGCATGATTGTGTAATTTATACAAATCAAGAATTTGCAGAAGGAACTTTGTTGCGCTCAAAAGATAATGATTTTGTTGAAGGAAAAATCCGTGATTTTGGGCGATAAACAGAAAACTTGCGTTTAGCACAGAAGATATGCCGATAAACAGAAAACTTGCGTTTAACACAGAAGATATGCCGATAAACAGAAAACTGGCACTTAACGCAATCTTAAACAGTCATCCTGAGCGAAGCGAAGGATCTGTGGGCACTTAACGCAGAAAATTCGCTGTTTAACAGAAGACCCTAACACAGAAGACCCTAACACAGAAGACCCTAACACAGAAGACCCTAACACTTTTTAAGTAAATATAACTGTGTTATAATTTAGAGCATGCTTAAAAGAATTGCTTTACTTTCTACATTATTTTTGTTATGTCTTAGTTTTATTTGTGCTCAGGAAAATGTGCCAAATCCTCAGAACTTTTCTGGCGAACAAACGTCTGCTGAAGACATGGCAACTTCTGGCAAACAAACGTCTGCTGAAGACACGGCAACTTCTGGCGAACAAGCATCTGCTGAAGACACGGCAACTTCTGGCAAACAAGCATTTTCTGGCGATAAAATATCCGCTGACGAAGAAAAATTTTCTGTCAGTCAAGAATCCTCTGAAAATCAAAAATCAAAATGCTCAAGTCAAACGCAAACATTTTTTGTTATAAACTTTCCGCAAAATTTAAAAAAAGAAGTTTCAGATTGTGTGCAAATAGAAAATTCTTTTTCAACCGAAAAGGGCATTCTTTCAAATTATCTGACAATTTCTCTTGCAAATTCATTCGATTATCTTTATGGAAAAAATTACAGTGCGGTTCAATTTACAGAAGATTCAACAAGTTTTATTTTTGAAAACACTTTTTGGTTAATCAGAAAATATAAAATAGAAAATGAAAATCCAAAACTTATTTTTAAACTTGGCGCAGATTTTTATTACAATTATGAATATTTAAGTTCCATAAGTTCTAAGCACAATTT
>CAZDAY010000001.1:0-26005 GCA_964503435.1 uncultured Treponema sp. | reverse complement strand
TTTAGTGCAAATGCACTTTCTGCAAGTGCAAATTATGCAAATGCAGATTTTGCATAACGTTTGCACTATGTATTTGAATTTGTATTTGTATTTGTATTTGAATTTGTATTTGAGTACAGTAGTATATATACGCGTTTGCACGCGTTAGGCAACAAGTCGCCCACTGTGGAGAAAAATGCAATAAAAGCACACTTTTTTGTTTATTCAGATTTGCAGAAAAAAAACTGACAACTTTTTAAAAAAGTTGTTGACAATATAAGCAACAGGCGATATAGTGGTCAGTAGATAAAACGAGCGGCTGCTTTTGGCTCTGTTGAGTAGCCGTTTGTTCGGCACGAGCGGCTTTTGCAACTCGTAAAATTAGACCGCAGAGGATAACAGAGCAATCCGAAGCGGTCTTTTTTTTTGAGAGGTGAAAAAAAATGACCTACCCGATTGACTTAATCAAGGACTACAAACAAGGGGCAATAAGTCGCTGTCAATTCATCAAGCAATTCAGCGAACTACAAAAATCACACGGCATAAACTACGATTGCAAAGTAAAAGCAGATTTTAGCGGTATTCACGTGAATTACAGAGGCACTGAAGCGACATTCAGCAACGGAAGATTTTGTTCAAAAAAAATCAAAGAAACAGCAACGACAATTTTTGAGTTTTGTCGGAAAGTCGATTTTGCTCTTAATAAGGGCACGATATGAATTTTGTAGATATTCCAGAGCGAGAAGTTATTCGCCAAGTCAAAGAAATTATTTTGGCAACAGGGATAAAACTCCAGCGGATAAACACAGGAAGTTTTTCGATTGGCGAGGGACGAAACAAAAGGTACATCAGAACAGCGGAAAAGGGAACGCTTGATTTTGAGGGCTATGATAAGATTGGGCGATTTTGTGCGATTGAGTGCAAACGCCCGGTAGGCGGTAAATTGTCGCCAGCGCAAAAAATGCGGATTGACGACATAAACACTAAGGGCGGTGTTGCGATTGTAGCACACAGCGGAGAAGAAGCATTATTACAACTTCGTAATCGAGGTTGTATTTAACCTGGTTGCCGTAGGCGGCGCTTACTTTCCCCACCAAGTAAGAGGGGTTCAAATCCCCTGCCAAGAGATAAGGGAAAAATCACTGCGCAGTATTTGACCTTAAAAAAAAAATTGCGAGGTGCAAAAATGAAAAAACAAAGTGAATTAAAAGATATGGTAGAACGGCTTGAGGGCTACGATGAAAAAAACTGGTATGAAATCGTAAACGCAGAGAACAAAGGTTTTGTGTGGATTTTGACGGTACGACATCGAGTTGAAGAAGAACCAACTGAAGCAGAAACACAGGAGGCACAAGATGAAGATAAGCAATAAACTTCATCTGCCACAAGCGTTTATTGACGCAGTGAGCCTTGAGCGTCATAACAAATCAGGACAGTACAGTGCGACAACACTCAACAAGGGCGTTAAGGAAATCATACTACAAGAGCGCCATTGGGACGAGTTCACACAGGACGCGGCGGATAATGTATGGGCGGTTTTTGGAACAGCGGTTCACTCAATTTTAGAAAAATACAATGACGGTAATTTGCACGAACAGAAGTTTGAAGTGTCTTTGTCAAAAAGTGTAATTACTGGCACTGTTGATTCTTACGATATGGCAAACGGAATAATTAACGACTGGAAAACCGCAAGTGTTTGGAAAGTCCAATTTCAAGATTTTGAAGATTGGAGAAATCAAGGTTTAACTTATGCTTGGCTTTTGAAACAAAACGGCTTAGATGTTCGACTTTGCCGATTCATCGCACTTCTTAAAGACCATTCAAAAACAAAGGCTAAACTTGACGCAACCTATCCACAATCACCGGTGTTCGTTTACGAGTTTGAAATCACGCCAGAAGATTTAGATCAGACCGGGAAACGAATTCTTGAGAAAGTGAAAGCACTCGAAGAAGCACAAAAAATTGCGGACGATGACATTGAGCCGTGTACGGCAAAAGAACGGTGGTGCGACGGCGACAAATGGGCGGTAATGAAAAATGGGCGAAAAAGTGCAATTCGAGTGTTTGACAGTGAAGCAGACGCAGACGCTTGCGCTGGAGAACTTGGAAACAGTCATTACGTAGAGTATCGCCCTGCAGTGTCAAAAAAATGTGCGGACTACTGTCTTTGTAAAGACTTTTGCAATTTCTACAAAAAGGAGGCAAGTAAATGACAGACATAAACACAGTAATTTTAATTGGACGGCTTACGCACGATATAGACAGCCGAGATTTTGGCTACACGCAAGGCGGAACAGCAAGGCTTAATCTTAGCATAGCAGTAAACCGAAGTGAAAAACGTGGTGGACAATGGGCAGACAAAGCGTCATTTTTTGACATCACAGTTTGGGGAAAGACAGCGGAAAATATTAAGCCGTACTTGTCAAAAGGCAAACAGATTGCGGTTGAAGGCTATCTTGATCAGCAACGTTGGGAGAAAGACGGCAACAAATTTTCAAAGGTTTGTATCATCGCAAACAGTGTTAGGTTGTTTGGTGGTGGAAAAGACGAAACAACAGCACAGCAATCGCAAGGTTATGAAGAAGCATTTGACAACGGATTTCAAGAAGATTTTCCGTTTGATGTGTGAGAGGTAAAAAAATGAAACAAAGCGAAAACATAACAGAATTATTGTCAGCACTTACGGAAATACAAAGCGAACTGGTACCAATGGCAAAATCATCACAAGGGTACGGGTACAAATACACAGACTTAGACACAATCACGCAAGCAATTAAGCCAATTTTGCACAAACATAATGTTGGGTATTTGCAGAGCGTAGGAAGTGAAAACGGAGTAGCGACTTTAACAACACGCGTTTTTTCTAAAGGCGAATGGATTGAAGACACTGCGGTTTTGCCAATAATCAGCAGTGTAAAAAATAACGCGGCACAAACTCTAGGAATGAGCATAACGTATATGAGGCGTTATATGTTAAGTGCAATGCTTGGAATTACGAGCGATGAAGATATTGACGCAAGCAATTTTGTTCAAAATCAGCAAAATAATTCAACAAGTGCTCCACAATCAAAGCCAGCAACAAAAAACACTAAACAACAAAAACCGCCAGCACAGAAAGCGGAATTGAAAGGCGGAGAAAGCACAGAAGAAGAAAAGGCGCGAATTAAAGAACTTTGTACAGCGAAATACGAAAACGGTTCGCCAATATTCACGCAAGAAGAAATTAGGCTCTACAGTTCTTATCGCAAAGAAAAAACGGCTAAAGAACTTATAGAGTTTATTGAAAATGCGCTAAGAAACAGACGAGCGGACGCGCCAGAACTTTCGAATAAAACGGCGGACGAAGCGCAAGGGTTTGACCTTTATTAAGGCGGTGAAAGTATGGTGCAGTATGTATTAAAACTTGCGGACGTTTCTGGAAAGATTGCGTTTAATCCGCCAGAAGACAGCGCAACAAAAGCGAACATCAAGCGAGAACTTAAAAAATGCAGAAACAAAAATAACGGTTTTGTCTTACTCACCATACAATCACCAAAAAAGCCACGAACAACA
The DNA here is from genome assembly GCA_964503435.1 of uncultured Treponema sp. GTDB lineage: Bacteria > Spirochaetota > Spirochaetia > Treponematales > Treponemataceae > Treponema_D. Next base: position 22,474 of record CAZDAY010000001.1, on the reverse strand, counting down.
GGAAAGGACAGCCAAAATCACCACCTTAACGCGCATATTATGCAAATCTGCAACGAAACAGGCAACGATTATGACAGCGTTAAGGACGCGGTGAAGATGTTTGCGGTTGAAAATATGGGTTATCCGTACAAAGAAATTGCGGGGCAAATAGTTCCAATCAGAGAGCGAGAAAGTTCAACGGATGAATGTGCAAAACTGATTGAAGCGGCGCACGTAATAGCGGCGGATTTAGGCATAATTTTGAGTGAGGCGTAGATGACAGAAAAACAAAAAGAGCAAAGACAATATGCACTAGCGGTAAGCGGTGGCGTTTGTGAAGTTTGCAAAAAACCACTTGCAGACGGACAAGCACAAGGTGCACACAAAATCGGCAACACGAAAGTAAACCGAGAAAAATACGGCTCATTTGTCATTGACCACCGCTATAACATCGCTTATGTGTGTAGTCTTGCTTGCAACGGAAAAATTGATATCAGTAGCAACAGTGGCGAAGTGATAAGGCTTTGCAAAAAAATCTATGAAGAAGAATCAAAAAAATACGAGGAAAAAAAATGAGAGAAAGTTTTGTATTTCACGAAAGTTATTTAAAAAATGTTCCTGAAAAAGATAAAGCAAAGTGGACGCTATATGTTGTTGAATATGGACTTTATGGCAAAAATCCGCCAATCGAAAAAGAAACATTCGAGTATAAGGCTTGGGCGGATATTGCAGAAAGAATAGACAAAGAGTTTGAGGACTACAAAAAAGTTTGTGAAAAACGCAGAGAGGCAGCACAAAAGCGCTACAGCCAGCACTTCAATAATCAAGAAACAAAATCACAAGTTGAAGAGAAAAAAGCAGAAACGCAAACAGAAAACACAAAAACGCAAGAAAAAAAACGTACAACATTCACAAAACCAACAGTTGAAGAAATAGACGAATATTGCAAAGAACGCAAAAACAACATAGAAGCACAAACATTTTATGATTTTTACGAATCGAAAGGCTGGTTTGTTGGCGACCACAAAATGAAAGATTGGAAAGCGGCAGTAAGGAATTGGGAAAATCGGCGAAAAGAAGAAACGAGCCAGAGCGGAAAATCAAGCGGAATCTGGGGAAAAGAAAACGAAGTTCCAGATGAACTAGTGAATATGTTCTAACAAAAAGGGTGTGGAGAAAATGAAACAAAGTTTTGAAAAACTGTTTGACTTAAGATTAAACATAACTGCAACAGATGATGAAGCAGTACGGCAATGGGAAAAACAACAAGAAGAAAAAGAGCGATACGAGCGATATTGTAAGACAGTTCCCCGGCGGTATTGGCAAGAAAACCTTACAACATTCAAGGCGGACACTAGCGAAAGAAAAACGATGTTGAAAACCGCAAAAGAATATGTTGACGCAGTTCAAACAAGACGTTTCAGCACACTTGTTTTACTGGGAACAGTTGGAACAGGAAAAACACATCTTGCGTGTGGAATAATCAAGGAAGTTGGTGGACTTTATAGAATGAGCCCTGCAATCGTTGAAGAAATACGGCGTGCAAAATCATTCAGTGCAAAAGACACAGAAGCAGAAATTTTCGACTATTACGGGCACGTAAAACTTTTAGTTGTCGATGAAATCGGGCGAGGAGTTGCTTCTACAGACGAACAGTATATGCTCTACCAGATAATCAATGAGCGATACAACCGCAGAAAACCGACTGTTTTAATCAGCAATCAGACAAAAAAAGATTTTTTAAATTACATAGGAATTGCAGCAGCAGACCGCTTAGCCGAGAGCGCGAACATCATTGAACTTACAGGTGCAAGTTATCGTGCACAATTTAGGCTACACGTGAATGAAGTGGGTTCAACTACAGTTTGATTTTGATGAGTTGCAAGAAAAAGAAAAACCAGCACTTCCATTTTTCAAGCAAGCAAGCGAAAAGTTGACAAGATTGTTGACTTTATAGATTTAGACAAATTTTACAAGGGGAAATAAATGGGATTACTGAAAAGAATTGAAAATCTACAAAAAGAAATAACAAGAAGTGTCAAAAATATTAAGCCAAAACAAAAAAAACAAATGCTTTGGAAAATAAGCGAATGGAACAGCGATTTAGGGGCTTACGTTGTAAAGATTTGTTCGCTAACAAAAGAAAAAGCAATGTTCTTAGAAAACGTGTGGATTGAACAAGGTCGGTATGTCAGAGCAACACCGCACATTACATTAAGGCGTTAAGCAATTTTGGATAAAAGGCTTTTACGTTTTTTCCGAAAGCAGTTCGGCATAAAAAAAACTTGATTATACGGTTTCAAGTACGCGGCAGAACTAAAAAGACGGTGGCAGCACGGAACAGACGGCAAATTTTAAGGATTTCAATTTGAAGTTGTAAAAAAAATATTTAGCGAGGTTAAAGAATGACAAACTATGAATATTATAACGAACTAAGCAAAATCTGCGACAGAGCAGTAAAAGCACTATCAATCCTTGAAAAAGAAAATCAAACATTGGTTGATTTTTATTCAGCGTCAAAATTAGGTTTTTTTGAAAAATTGAATAAAATGCAAGATTCAGAAAAGAAAGAAACAATTCAACAAAATCAAAAGGACGGATTGGAAAGAAGAAAATCTTGGATAAAAGAAATTGAACAAAGAGTATTGGAGCAATAAAAATGAAAATAAAAATCAAACTTATTGAAAATGGCAGAATGCCAGAGTTTAAAACAAAAGGTGCTGTTTGTGCGGATTGTTATGCAAGAACTGAAAAACCTATTGAAATCAAAGCACATTCAAGAGGTTTAATTCCCTTAGGTTTTGCCGTAGAACTTCCAAAAGGTTATGAAATGGTGATTAGACCTAGAAGCGGATTAACAAAAAAAGGTTTTGACAATGCGATTGGTACTATTGATTATGATTATCGGGGTGAAGTTATGGCGTGCTTAATCAACAATTCTGATATATCAATAGGCGTTGAAAATGAAACTAGAATTTGCCAATGTGCAATTCGTGAAGTTCCGCAGATAAGTTTTGAGCAAGTTGATGAACTTACACAAACTGAACGTGGTAATAATGGTTTTGGTTCTACTGGAGAAAAATAAGGGGTAATAAAAATAATGAATCAATTAAATCAACTAATTATAGAAGGTGTTATTACAACAGAATTAGAAAATGGTTTTTGTCTTGAAAGTAAGAATACTTTTAAGACAAAAGAAAGTGTAATTATCGATGTCATACGTGATGACTATACTGGCAAAAGGAAGTTAAAAAAAGGTGATGTTGTAAGAATTATAGGACATTTAAAACAGATTCAAGTAAAAGAAACTGAATTAAAACTATATTCAAAAATCGTTCTTGTTGCAGAACATATAATGGCAGAGAACGACTACAACTTAGAGAACGACTACAACTTTTAATTAATAAATAAGGGGTAATAAATGATAGTAGAACAAAAAGGAAGACAATCAAGGATGTTTACCAAATATTCAGTAGAGGAAAAAGATAGAATTAACGGTTATTTACTTGATGATTATTTGTGTGCATTAAGAATTGATACAGATGTTCTAAAAGTCTTATGCAAAAATAGAATTAAAAAACTACAACGATGTTTAAAAGAGATTGAAAACTTGGAGAATGAAAATGGAAGTAAAACAACTGATAATAGAAATACAACAATGTGAAAAATATATCAACGATTATCAAAAGATTATAAATCCTTGCCCAATGTGTAGTCATTATGAAAAAGAAATCTATGATTATGACTGTTCGGAGTGCAGTTATTTTTACGCAAGTCATTTTGAATTAAAATCAACTCAATGCGTTTCAAGGGAAGGAGTTAAACACAAAATCATATAATAACAATAAATAGAATTGTGTTTATGGGGGCAATAAATGAAAGAAAGTACAAAAATTTTAGTAATTGGCAAAGGTGAAAGTAAAGTTCATTCACTAAGTTATGTTTCGCAAAAATATAAAATTTCGCAAGGAAATATAATAAATGCAATTCTAACGGGAACACAAATAAATGGACTTTGTTTTGATTACGCACTAGAAAAAGAAAAAACAGATAATGATTTTAATTTTGACGATTATTAAAAATTGCCACCAAACGCACGAAAAAGGCATTTTTAAGGCACTTTTTGATAAAAATGAGTAAACGATTTTTAAGCGTTATTTTACGTTTTTAAATCGTTTTTTTTATGTAAAAAATATTTTGTAAAACAGTTGACAAAAACAAATAAATAATGTATTATAAAATCATCAAATAAATAAGGAGGGCTTAACAGATTGAGCAGATTTGAAAAGTTCCTACTGATAGTTGATTTGTTGGCAGACATCGCAACTATCGCAGGATTTATCTTAATGTTGATTAAGTAATAAAACTTAAAATCAACATCGGCGGATATTTTTTTTATATCCGCTGTAAATATAATTTTATTTTTTTGAGGTGTCAAGAATGACAAAAAAAGTATTAAATTTTATTTCAGATATTCTAAAAATTATTGCATTTATTTTGTTGATAATCGTTTTGTTGCGTGGTGGTTTTCAAAATCAAGTATTAAAAATAATTGTTATTTGTTCAATGAGTGTTTCTATTGTTGCAAGTATAATTTCGTTTATTCTAGGGGTAAAAAATGGACGAGAAGAAAACTGAAAAAAAATATGTTGGTTATGGATATCACGGTGGCGGACGAAAAAAATTAGAAACAGGACGCGTGCGGTTTCAAGTAAGTTGTCAGCCGAGTGAAGAAAAAATCATCAGAGAAAAAGCAGAAAAAGCGGGCTTGAGTTTGTCAAAGTTTATGGTTGAATGTGCATTAAAATCTTAACGAAAACTTATGAAAATATTTGACAAATTATTCTAACTGTCTAAAATAGTATACAGTTCATTTTTGGGGAATTATCTCCAGTTTGTCTTACAGTTCGTCGTTTAACTGTAAGACATTTTTTTTAACTGTATGAAAATAGAGTTTAGAAAACACAATATAGAATTTGAAAAACTGCAATCAGAATATCTTTCTGAAAGAAAAGTTGAAATCTTAAACAAAATGTATAAAGTTGCATACAAATATTGTGTCAATTTAATTTTACAATATGTACATCAAAAAGGATTGATTTGGGCTGACGAAACAATTAAAGAAAAAGCACACGATTGCGCTACCTGGCTTATAGAACCATATTTGCGTAAACCAGATTTTAAGATTAAAAAGTTATCAAGTTATGCACATTTTGCCAAACTTAAAATTTTATATTCAAATAAAGATGAACAAAAACTATATTCGCTTGATGAACTTATTGAAACTTATGGCGACGATTTAGATTATTTATCTTTGAAATAATAATTTTCACTAGAGTTGTTATAATATAATCGTTTTACTGTTTTGCTTGAAAAAGAATAATTTCCAATAGAGTAATATTTATTTTTGTTTGTAGTAGGATTTTGTTTTACACGAATATTATAAATTATGGATTCTGAAATTTTGTCGGATTTAAACCAGCGAGTTTGCCCAGATTTGATTAAATAATCCGGATAATAACTTGATGAATTGTAATTATCAGCAGGAATAAATTGTATATAAACGTTCCAGGAACATTTATTAGTAATAACAAGAGCAAAATTTTCTGAACTTTCTGAAGCAGAATTAGAATCAGGATTTGAAGAATTGTTGTTTATAGATTCAAAGTTGCAAGTTGTAAAAAAAAACAAAATAAAAGCAAAAAGACAAAATTTCTTTATAAACTTAAAATGATTATGAAATATAGCGATAATCTCCATTTTGTTTTCCTTTGTTCACGCAAACAGAATAATCAAGTGGATTCCAAACAATTTGATTATTTTTCATAACAACAAAATGATTGTTTTTGTTGTAAACCCAATTAGAAATATATAAGCAATTTTCTGGCGGCATATTTGTTCTTATGTAATTTATACGGCGACCACTTAAAAAATAAATAAGTTTTTCGTGATTCAAGACATAACAATCTTCACGTACAATTTTTTCATCAACAAGAGCAGAAAATTTTTCAATTGCTTCAATAGGATTGATATGTGCAATATAACAATCACACAATATAAGGCAACCATTCTGCCCTATTTTTTCACAAACACTTTGTAAATTCATATTATCACCTCTGCCTAAATAGTCAAAGACTATTATAGAAAATGATAAAAAAACTTTGTAAATTCAGCGGTTGTAATAATTACGCATTAGAAAACAAATCTTATTGCAAAGAACATTACAATCCGAGTAAACCATTTTCGAAAGCAGTTCGCAGTAATGAAAATCTTTATCAAAGTTCAAGGTGGAGAAATCTAAGAAAATCACATCTTGAAAAATATGATTATTGTGTAATGTGCGGCTCAAGGAACGATTTAACAGTTGATCACATAAACACGCCTAGAGGAAATGAAGATTTATTTTTTAGTGCGGAAAACTTACAAACACTTTGTAAATCTTGCCACAGATTTAAGACGGCACTTGAAATAAAAGAGCGGAGAAATAGAACTTGAATGAAGAGCCAAAAAACAAAATTAAAACTTGGTTTAAAAAAGTTGGTGGCTATTGTATTGCTATTGTTAGTGGTGTCATCGGCACGATTATTTGCAGAACAATCATTCATAATAACAGAAAGTCAGTTGCAAGAAATCGAGAACTTGAACACACAGAACAAGAAAATCATCAGCGAGCAACAGACGCAACTGGAAGAATTGAAGAAAGCACTTGCCAACTTGGAAACAACTCACAGAGAATTACAGATATCTTACAAGAAGTTAGAAAACAAAAACTTGATTAAAGGATTAACGATTGGTTTTAGTGTAGGCTTAGCAAGCGGAATTGTTGGATTTTATTTTTTAACAGTTCAAATTGCAAAATAAAAATCACAATAAAAAAAAAGTGCTAAAAATCACGGAAAATAACAACCCCTATAGGGTATGTGCAGAAAAAACAAAAAATTAAGTTTATCACGCCGCCAACTTAAAGTTTTAAAATGGCAAAAAATCAATTTTCAGACTATTAAAATAAAGGAAATAAAATTTAATGGCTGGAAATAAAAATAGCGGAAGAAGAAGATTGTCGGTTGCAGAAAAAAAATTAAAAGGTACATTCAGAAAAGACCGGCAGAGTGAACAAGAGCAAATTGAAAATGAAATAACTCAAATTGTAGCGTTAAATAAAGACGCACAAATCAAACCGCCCAAAAACTTAGTGAACAAAAATTTGATTGAGTTTTATAAATCACACACAAAAAAATTACTTGAACTAGGTTTACTTGCACCTTTTGATTTACCAGAATTAAACGCAATGTATGAAGTTTTGCAACAATATTATGATGTTGTAGAAGAACTAAAAAAAACAAACATCAAAGAAAACTTTATTCAATACAAAGAACTAACAGATATTTCACAACGTTTATTAAAAACATTTTCAAGTTTAAGTTCAAAATATTACATAAGTCCAACGGCAAGAGCAAAATTAACGCTTGACGTTTTAGACATTCAACACAAACAAAATGAAAACAAGTCAGCAATAACTAGGGCAATGAACAATGAATCATAAAGCAGAAATCTTAAAGTATTGCAAAGATATAAAAAGTTCAAAAATAATTGCTGGCACTTACACAAAAAAAGCAATTCTTAGATTTGAAAACGATTTACAAAAATCCAAAGAAAGCGGATATCCTTATTTTGTAGATTGGCAAGAAGTAAATAATGTAATTGACTTTGCACAAGAATTGTACATTCCTGATATCAGCGGAAAATTAAAATTGTTGCCTTTTCAAAAATGGATTTATGCTAATGTTTGGGGCTGGCGTTATAAAGACAATCCACAAAGAAGAAGATTTAGAACTTGTTTTATAGAAATTGCAAGAAAAAACTCAAAAACTACATCGCTATTATTTCCATTTATTTTGTACGATTGCATAACAACAAGTGCGGCAGAAAGTTATTTTGTTTGTGCAAGTTTAGATCAAGCAAATAAATCTTTTGTCGAATTATCTCACATCATAGAAGAAACATCTGAATTAAAATCAGCAATGGATTGTTATTCAAAAGCAATCACATTTCGCAATTCACGAATAACATTTTTTAGTGCAGATACCAGCGCGCTTGATTCATACAAAAACAGTTTTTCTGTTGTGGACGAGTTTCACAATTACGACAATGACAAAGTAATCACCGCTTTCAGATATGGAGCAAGAGCACGCCTTAACGGAACAGTCTGTATAATAACAAGTGCTGGCAATAACACAAACTCACCGTGCTACAATGAAGTCTTAAAAGCAAGAAACATTCTTGATGAAGCGTTAAACGATGATAGTTATTTTACAATTTTGTATGAAGCCGACAAAAAAGATGATTGGAGAAATCCTGATATTTTACAAAAAGCAAATCCCGCGTTAGGTTCATTTTTGAAAAAAGATGTTTTACTTAGTGATTTGAATGACGCACTTTTAACGCCTAGTCATCAAGCAGATTATAAAAGCAAAACTTTAGGAATTTGGAACACTCAAGGATTAAGCAACTGGTTAGACGCAGAAGTTTTGCAAGATGAACAAATAGATTTTGACAAAGAGTTTCAAGGTTCAATTTGTTTTGCTGGACTTGATTTGTCTCAAACGCAAGATTTAACAGTTTATACACTTTGTTTTTTCAAAGACGACAAATATTATTTTAAACATCGCTTTTATATTCCGAGCGAACAAATAAAAAAGAAAACTGAACAAGACAGTATAAATTACACGCAATGGATTCAAGACGGCTTAGTGCAAGCAACAGACGGCGCCACAGTTGATTACGAGCAGTTAATACAAGATTTTTGCTTAGACGCTCAAAAATACAATATTGTCGAATGTAGTTTTGATAGGTGGAACTCAAGGCTTATAATCAATCGCTTAAATGATTTACTTCCAAACATCACATTTATAGACACAGACCAATCAATCCGCAACTTTAGCGAGCCCACAAAAATATTTGAGCGCTTAGCACTAGAGCATAAACTAGTCGATTCAAATAAAGTTGCACGATATTGTCTTTCAAATGCGTGCATAAAACCTGACGCTAACGGAAATTATAAACCGCTAAAAGTTTACAACGGAGCACATTCAAGAATTGATAGCGTAATAACTTCGATAATGGCATTAAACCGATATTTCAATTATTTAAACAATCAGCCTAAAAAAGTAAGTTTTAAAGAAATTTTGAACTCATTTTAAATATTGACTATTAAAGCAAAGGATAAAAAAAAATGACATTTTTTCAAAAGATTTTCAGAAGATACAACAAAAATCAAAAAACAAAACCGCTTTTCTTGCAAGATACTTTTGTTTCGTACAATCGAGTAATTGAAGATAATTCAGTTGCGTTTTCTTGTATAGACAGAATAGCGTCAAGCATTGCTGGCTTATCTTATGGAGTTTATCGAAGTTCAACAGACGCTAAAGTAAAAAATCATTCACTTGTTGACGTGATTTATAATCCAAACATTGAAGAAACACATTTTCAGTTTATTTATCAAATTGTTTCTGATTTGTACACAAGCGGAAACGCTTATATTTATCTGTATAAAGACGCGGACGGAAATGTAAGTAATTTATTCAGACTTGACCCAAAATCAATGTTTGTAAATCGAGATGAAACAAATCAAAAAGTTTATTCATATTTTGGGCACATTTATAAATCAGACAAAGTTTTGCAAATCTGTTCACGTTTTGGATACAACGGATTAAAAGGCAAAAGCATTTTTGAAGTATGCAAAGAAAGTTTTGACACGGCAAACGCACTTGAAAAATACACAACAAATTCTTTAACAAACTCTTTAGGCAAAAGATTAGTAGTTGACTTGTCGGAGGCTTATCCGAATGCAACAGAAGACGAAATGCGACAAATCCGCGAGCGTTATATACAAAATTATGGCGGAACAGAAAACGCTGGCAAGCCTGTTGTTAAAACAAACAAAGTAAAGTTTGAAACAATCGACACCGGAACAAGCAACAATCAGTCAAGCGAATTAACAGACAATAAGAATTATCAGTTAAAAGTTTTGAGTTTGATTTTTGGAGTTCCACTTGAAATATTAACAGGCGACGGTGGAGCGGACTTAGAGAAACTTACAACTTTGTATACAACAAACGCAGTCGCTCCAATCGTTCAGCAACTTGAAGAAAGTTTTAATAAATTGTTTAAGGCGGAAGACAAAAGCAAATATTATTTTAAGTTCAGTTTTAATTCACTTTTAAGAACATCTTTAGGTTCAAAAATTGACGCTTACGTTAAACAAATGAACAATGGACTTTTGACGATTAACGAAATCAGAGCAAAAGAAAACTTGCCGCCAATTCAAGACGGAGATTTGTCTTACAGACCTAGCAATTTACTTCCAGTTTTGTCTGAATTAGATAACGCACTCGGAGCAAGTGCAAAACTAAAGCAAGCGGAATACGAGAACATCGAAAAACCAACCGATACACAAAAAAATGCGGAAGCGTTGGGCTTAGGTTCTGAAATAATGCAATAGACTATTAAAGTAAAGGACTTAGAAAAAATGAAAAGAAAAATTGAAATTAGAACTTTAGCAAAAAGAGCAAGTGCAAACGAAATAGACGGAGAAAAAATTGTAGTTGGTGTAATTCCATACAACGTAAAATCGCAAAGAATGATTCTTGAATATTCTGATTGCGAATATGAAATTTTATCACCTACAGTTTTCAAAAAAACACTTGCAGACAAAGCAGAAGTTTATTGCAATTACGCACACGATGATTTAGCGATTTTGGGAAATACAAAATCAGAAACTTTGATTTTAGAAAACAAAACGGACGGCTTACATTTTACGCTTAAACTTGACCCAGAAAATGAAATTGCAATGCGAGCATATTCAACAATCAAACGCGGAGATTGCAACACTTTAAGTTTTGAGTTTTTTCCGTTCGATTGGGAAGAAAAAGACAATGTTTGTGTTCTAAAAAGTGCAAAACTTACGGCAATTTCACTTTGCGTAATAAATCCAGCATACAAAGAAACAGAAATTAAGACTATTAGTGAAAGGAGCATTTTAGAAGTGAAAAAAATTATACGAGCAATCGACACTAAAGAATTGGATTTAACAAATCCTAAAACTTTAGAAGAAGTCAAAAAACTTATTGAAGCAATTTCAAAGGCACTTCCAAAAGTTGAAGAAAATACATCTAAAGAAGAGCCAAAAACTGAAGTTGAAAATCGAGAAGAGCCAAAAGTTGAAAAAGAAAATTCAGAAGCAGAAACCAAATCTCAAGTTCAAGAAAAAACATCGGAGCAGTCAAGCGACACTTCGACAGCGACATCTAAAGAACAAGACAAGGTTGATGAAAAAGACGAAGAAAAACTTAAACAACTTGAAGAACTTCAGAAAGAACTTGAAAAAGAACTTTCGGAATAATCACTAAATCAAAATTAAAAAGGAAGTAAAATATTATGACTTTAGACGAACAAATTAAAAAAGCAAATGAAAAATTGGCAGAAATTCGCAGTGCTAAAAAAGAACTTGAATCACAAAAGGCACTTGCAAACGTTCCAATGAAAGAATCACGTTCAGCAGAAAAACAAAAGTTTTATGCAGACGTTCAAAAAGCAATGAAAGAAAAAAGAACAGTTTCTTTGGGTTCAACAGGAAACGTAAACGTAGCAAGCGAACTTGTTTTTGCACTTGAAAACAAAGACGACTTGTTAAATAAGTTTTCACTTCACACCGGAGCAAGTGCAAGCAATGTAATTCCGGTATGGAATAAAAGCATTGGCGAGTTTGCGGCAGTTGATGAAGACGGCACTTTTACAAGTTCAGGAGACGGACTTGCAAGCGTAGACATTCAGCCGAGAGCGTTTGCAAAATCAATCAAAGTTTCTGATGAAACATTAAAACTTTCAGCAGTTGACTTTGAAAGTGCACTTACAAAAATCTTGTCAGAAAGTGTAAGACGCACAATTCTAAAAGGCATTTTTGAAGGTGTTGAAAATCGTTTTGATTCAATTTCAGCAAAAGCAACTGAAGTTAGTGCAACGGCGTTAAATCCTAGTGCATTACAAAAGTTTGCACTTACAATCGCAAGCAAAACCGACAGCGCAACAATTTGTATGAATCCGTCAGATTACTCTTCAATCGTTGACGGCTCAACTAAGAAAGATGAAATCTTGGTTAAGCAAATCATCGAGGGCAGAAACATCGAGGGCGTTCCACTTGTTTTGTCGGCATTCGTTCCAATCGGTACAATCGTAGGCGGTGATTTAGGCAATTACGGAATCGGCATTGCAAATCAACTTGAAATTACGCCAAAATCAACAGTTGGCTCACTTGCACACACTTACGACGCTAGTATTTATGTTGCAGGTAAACCAATCATTGAAACCGACTTTTTCAAATTAACAATTTCGGGTTAATGATTTTTGACTAGAAAATATTAGTAGTAGCGAATAAGTCCACTGTTTTTTTAAGACAGTGGATTTTTTTTATTTCCGCCAAAATCAGACTATTAAGACAAAGGATAAAAAAATGATTTGTAAAGTTGAAGAATTACAAAAATATTCAGGCGTTTACACAGATGAAACTCAAGAGCAAGAATTGTTTTTAGGGGCAGCACAACACATTGTAGAAAATTATTTAGGTTATTCAATCGAACAAAAAAATTATAAAAAGTTTTACAGTGGATTAGGATTTAGAAATTTAAGGCTTGGCGTAAAAAATATTTCAGCAGTTGCAACAGTTAAAATTGATGATGAAGAGATTAGCCCAGAAAATATTTTTATTTCAGATGATGAAATTATTTTAAAAAGCGGAAAATTTACTAAAGGCGAAAAAAATATTTATGTTGAGTTTGTAGGCGGATTTTCAGATGATGAAATTCCTAAACTGATGATTTTAACAGTCTTGAGAATTGCAACTTTATTACAGTCAGAAAGCGATTCAAACATCGGAATAACAAGTAAAACTTTTGGAGATGCTGGAACTAGAGTTTTTCAGAATTACACAAATTTTGATAAATATTTACTTCCACTTTCTAAATACAAAATTCTTGCGTAGGATTTTTTAATGGCACAAAACTTTATTCAAATAGACAGTAAATCAGTTGAAAAAGCAATTAAAGACACAAAATTAAAACTTCCTAACATTCTTGTTCGCTTACAAAAAAAAGTAAATCAGCAAGTAATAAAATCAGCAAAGGCAAGATTTAGAAGTCAATTCAACGTAAATAATCATAACAATTACACTCTTACAAACGCAAACGCAACAAATAACGCTGGCAAAAATGCACAACCGATTTTGAAAACTTTTAAGAACACAAAATCTAAAAAAGAAAAGGGCACAACTTGGATTTTAAATAATTCATATTATGCAAATTGGCTAGAAAAAGGCGTAAACATTAAAGCGAAAAAAAAATATTTAACTTTTAAAGTTGGTGGCGAATGGAAAAAAGTTGAATCAGTAATAATTCCACCTCGCCCATTCGTAAAGCCTGCAGTTGATGAGTTTTGGAACAGTAGCAAGCAAAAAGAAATTCAAGAAAAAGAATTGCAAAAAATCTTAGAAAAATATTGGGAAAAACAAGGAGCAAAATAAATGGATTTTTTTGAACTTCAAGAAAAAACTGAAAATTACATCAAAGAAAATTTTAGTGCGTATTTGGAAAACGAAAAACTTTCACTTCCTGTTTTTGTTTCTGATTATTTGGATTTGGATAAATATAAAGCAAGTTTTACAGTTTTTTTCGATTTTGATTCATACAACTTTGAGAACTTAACAAACGAATCTATGAAAGCAAATTTAACCTTAGATTTATTTTTTGTTTGCAGAAATGGAACAAGTACAACACTGAAAAAAAAATTAATGAATTATGTTTCAAAGTTTTATTCATTTTTTTATTCGGAGCGTTCTTTTGGCGGAATTGTTGATTTTGGCACGATTACAGAAATTAACAATTATGACGCAGTTCAAGGCGACAAAGGAATTAAAATTTCACAAATAACATTAAATCTTGAAGTAGAAGATTAAAGACTATTAGTTTAGAAAAATAAAAATAAAAAGAGGATAAAGCAATGGTAAACGGAAATAGTGTAAATGTTCAATTTGCTCAAGAAACAAGTTTTGGCGAAAAAGCGGAGCCAACACAAAGAATTGCAGTAAGTTCAGAGAGTTTGTCTTATTCAGCAAACAAAACAGAAGAAGGACTTCTTACAGGCGGAGTTGGAAAATCAATGGTTGAAACAATGAGTTTGCACACAGAGGGTGATATTTCAACTTTAGCAAAACCGCAATCAGTCGGCTACATTTTAGGCGGACTAACCGGAAGTGAAGAAGTTTCAAGTGAAGCAGACGAAAACTCAAAATACAAACACACTTTTAAGCCAATCGGAAACAAAGAAACTGACAGTTTGCCGAGTTTCAGTTTTTCCATAAATCGAGGAATTAACACGCAAGTTTACACTGGCACAAAGTTTAATTCAGTTTCATTCAGTGCGGCGGCAGAAGATAGATTGCAATTAACTTTGTCTACTGTCGGAAAAAATGAAGAGCAAAACGGCACGCTCAACGATACTCTTAAACCAGAAACAAATAAAGCGTTCAAGTTTCATCAAGCAAGCGTTTCAATAGACGGTTCAAAAATTGCAGACATTACATCAATTCAGTTTGATTACAACAACAATCTTGACAGTTCAGTTTTTACAACCGACACAGGTTTGTATTGTAAAGAAATGGAATGTGGCACACGTGAAATAACAGCACAGTTTGAAGCACTTTACACAACAAACACTGAAGCAATCAGAAACAACAAATTTAAAACAGACGCACTTGTTTCACTTAAAATTGAATTCAAAGATGATGATGACAATTCTCTTGTTTTTGCAATTCCGCAAGCACAAATTACAGAAATGTCAACGCCTACCGCAACAGGAGCGGAAACAATGAAAACTAATCTTACAGTTTCAGCAGTGGACAATTTAACTGATGATTATGTTGTAATTGAACTTACAAACGACAAATCAGAAAAATATTTAAGCGAATAAAAAAATCTTTAAGGAGAAAAAAAAATTGATGAAATTATCACAGGCAAGCAAAAACTTTGTATTTAAAACAAAAATCCAAATTGATAAAGATTCTTGGGTGGAACTTAGAGAACCAACGCTTATTGAGTTTAAAAAATTCAATGATGACGCACAAAGCAACATCGAAGTTGCAAGAAAACTGTTTCCAGTTTGCATAGTTGATTCAAATCTTGAAGATGATGACGGAAATAAAGCAACAGGACAACAGATTTGGGGAATAATTGAGCCGTCAGCGTCAACAGCAAGCAGAGTAATCAATGAATGGTTGAGTTCAATACCC
Source organism: uncultured Treponema sp. (assembly GCA_964503435.1). Lineage (GTDB taxonomy): Bacteria > Spirochaetota > Spirochaetia > Treponematales > Treponemataceae > Treponema_D. The sequence continues at coordinate 7,158 of CAZDAY010000001.1, read as the reverse complement.
TTTCGCATTGACGAAGTCGGAAAAACAAACGCTTAGAGATTGTGTAAAGATTTTAATGGCTGGAGGAAATCCTAACAATGACGATGAATTAAAAAACGAGTGGAAAAAGTGGGAGTTTTTTACACAGATTGCTTTTTTCAGTCTTGATTCAAGATACGGAAACTATCTTATGTGTCCGCTTGGTGATAGCCCGGCAGAACTTGGTTGTAAAACTTATGAAGTGCTAGAAACAATCAGAGGACTTTACAGAGAAAAACTAAACGCAGAAATGAACTCCGCATTAAGCAAATCAAGATATCGTTAATTTTATCCCTATCGCAAGGTAGGGCTTTTTTTTGTTTGACTATTAAATAAAGGATAAAAAAATGGCAGCAAGTATAAGTTATAAAATAAGCGGAAAAGCAGACACAAAGGCACTTGAAAAAACTCAAAGTGGAATCCAAAAAATCGGTAATTCTGTAAAAGAACTTAATGCAATGTTTGGCGGAATGGTCATTGCTAAAGTAATTCAAGGAATTAACGCAGTTGTAAGCGGTTCAACTGAAAGTTTTACGGCACAAAACAAAGCGGCAACTCTTGCAAACAAAGCGTTTCAAAATAATACAAAACTAACTCAAGAATCAATTCAAAATATTAAAAAAGCAATGAAAAGTTTTTCTCTTAATAATCTGATTGACGGCGACACGCTAAATAATGCGGCAAGGTTAGCAAGCCAAATGGGATTAAATGAAGAGCAAATTGTTAAAGTAATGGACGCCGCTACAGAAATGGCAAGTGCTGGCATTATGCCACTTGATCAAGCAGTTAAAAAATTATCAGAAACTTATACAGGAAATCTTGGCGAACTTAAAAAATTAAATCCAGAACTTACAAAACTTACAGCCGAGCAATTAAAAGCGGGCGCAGCGGTTGACGAAATGAAAACCAAATACAACGGATTTCGCACTTCTTTGTCAGAAACTTTCGAGGGAAGAAACGCACAAATTAAAAATCAATTTTCAGATTTAAAATCTTCTATTGGTGGCGTAATTCAAGCGTTAAAGTTTGAAGGTCAAGAAAAACTTTTACCTAAGTTGCAAGAAATTACTTCATTCATTGAAGAACACAAAAATCAAATAATCAATTTTTTCTTAAATCTTCCTGATATTGCCTTAACAAGCGTAAAATCAATTGAAGATATTGGAATTAGATTTTATGAAACATTGCCTGATTTTGGCGAGTTTATGTTTGGTTCTTTAACTAATTGGATTAAAGTTGTAGAAAGTTTTTTTATATATTTACGAAATACTTATATAGGATATTTTAAAATTACGTTCGGAAATCTTGGGACTTTGTTTTACAATGAAGTAATTATTCCGATAAAGCAAAGCATTCAAGACCTTGTAAATGGAATTATAAAAAACCCAAAGATCGCAAAGTTGTTTAAAGTAAATAAAATTGAATTTGACTTAAAAGAAAAAGATTATTTTACGCCTAAGGATTTTGCTAAAGAAGTCTCAAATTCAATAAAAAACATAGTAGAACAAGCAAAAAAATCAAGTTCTGTTCAATCAAAACTCAACGCTGATTATTTGGCAAATTACAAAGATATTGGCGAAAAATTAACTGCCGATTTACAAGAAATCTTAAATCGTGATTTGCCAGAAGATTTAAAAAAAGCAATAAGTCAAGCAACCAATGTTTCAACGCCTCAAGGGAATAAACCTGGCAATAGTGGAAGCAACGAAAAAACAAAATCATTGCTTGAAAACGTAATGCCAAGTTTAGGTGAACTTGGAAACGCAATAATGAATATTACTTCTGGCAACCCAATCGGAATTTTAGTTCAATTTGTAAGTAGTTTAGGATCTGCTTTTTCAGAAGTTTCTCAAAATTTCCAAATGCTTATAAACTGTTTTTCAACTGTTGCAGGTGTTATTGCGGAAGTTGTTTCTTCTTCAGTAAACCTTAATGAGATTTTTCAACCTTTCGTTGATATTCTTGCCGACCTTGGCATAATTGTAGGAAAGATTTTAGCACTAGGATTTAAACTCTTTGATGTATTTACGCCAATTTTATCTGTATTTGCAGAAATTATAAATTTAATCACCGATATATTTGCAAATTTAATGCCAATTTTTTCTGTTCTTACACTACTAAAACCGTTGCTTAGTTTAATTTGCGGACTTATAAAAATGGTTTTTAATACCATTGCAGGAATTATCAATGCATTTGCTCCAATGATTTCTGGCTTTGTAAATTTCTTTATCACGCTATGGAATAGCATTATTGATATTTTTAATCTTATAAAAATACCAACAGGCGCTTATTGGAAGGATTGGGGAATTCATCTTCAATGGACTTCGCTTGCCGACCTTATGGGACTTTCAAAATCATCTTACACAAGCGCACAAGATTTTTCAGTTGATACAAGTTCTAATGCAAATGATTACAAAGCAACTTCGCAAGAAAATGTTTCTGGTGGAAGTGCTTCTTATACCGCCGCCAAAGATGTTTACGTAAATATTTATTTTTCAAATTCGTTTGTAAATGGAGACGCTCAAGAAATTGCCATAATGCTTAAAAAAGAAATTGTAAGAGCAGAAAGCAAAAATTTAGTTTAAGGGTTGAAATTATGAATATAAAATCAGCAAAGTTTTATTTTTCAGACAAAACTTTTTCAAGCGAAATTATAAAAGATTCTTACACTTCAACAGAAATCTTACACAATGGGCTTAAAGGAACAGACTACACTTGTTCTTTTAAAGTTCCGTTTTCCGTTGAATTGTCAAACTTAATTCAAAGTGAAATTGGTTCAAACAAAATCAGAATTGAAATAAAAGACGAAAACGAAAATAACGTAAATACTTATTATGTCAAAGATTCAATCACGATTGAAAAAACACAAAAAGGACAGCCTATAAGCATTAGTGCAGTAAGTCCGTCATTTTTTCTTGACGAAACATTGCCTAGAAGTATTGTAATGATTTCTAAGTCTATTGGTGAAATAATTACTCAAATTTTTAAGGAGATTAAGTTTACTGATTTTAATTTAGTTTCAATTCCAGATACGCTTATTTATTTTATTGCAAATGAGGGCGACACGGCTAAAAGCATAATCAACGAACTTCTATACGAATATGGTTATGTAATGTATTTTGACGAGAATGGGCTTTTTGCTGTTAAAAATTTATTTTATGATTTGCCAGACGACACAACAAAAATTACACAAATAATTAACGGAAACAATGCACGTGAAAAAATCACAATAAATGCAAAGGAAAAAGAAGCGGATTATGTGAGTGCAAGTTATTCTAAAATCGAATATAAAGAAAACTCTTTAATTTTTTCAGACACTCAAAACGCCGACACTTCAAATAAATGTTTAATTGAAATTAAAAGCGGTTATTATTTGTTTGAAAGTTCAGACGAAAAAACAAGTAGTTTACGCACAGAGCCAAAAATAAATTATCTTGATTATGATTCAACACTTGGTGAAGTAAAATATGTTTCTGAAATAAAATCTGATGTTAAGTTTGATAATGGATTAACTTTTTCACTTACACGCTTTGACGAATACGGAAACGATTTACTTACTCAAGCGTCTCTTTGGGCTTACAATCCTACTAATAAAAGTTTGTATGTTAGAAAACTTGATATTTACGGCAACGCTTATATTGCTACAGCAACAGAAACCGTTGTATCTTCCACAGGAACGAAAATTAAAGAACTTGATCTTAAATATGTGTATGACAAAGACAAGGCTCAAAACTTTGCGGTTAATCTTGCAAATTATTACAGATTTTGCAACTTTGAAATTACGGCTAAAAGTTTTTATGATTTTGATTTAGGCTCTTACGTCAAAGTTTCTGATTATGGAATTGGCACATATTACGGCAGAATTATTCAGAAAAAACGCACGCTTAAAAATGATTGCATTGAATACAAAATAGAAACAATCTCTGATTACACGCCAGCACAAATTGAAAAAACATCATCTACACGAAACAACACAAACGCCGCAGGTGCAATTCGTGGAGAAAAAGGCGACAAAGGCGATCCAGGAAAAGACGGTGAAGATTATCGCTATACACTAGATATATCTCCAGAAGCACAAAGCGTTCCAGTTGATGAAAATAACAATCTTTTGCTAAGCGAAATTGAAATATCAGCGTATTTTTATGACAAAGAAGTTTTAATCACAGACAACATAACTTATAAAGCAATCATCGAAACAGACAAGCAATATGAAGTTGGCACTTGGAATAATAACGTTTTAACACTTCCAACTTCTTACTTAAAAAATGAAGTTTTATATGTTGTTATAAAAGCGACTTTTACCGATGAAAACGGAACTGAAATCACAAGACAAGTCAAAGCACAAATTTCAAAAATTTATAACATTGGAACAAATGTTTACAAAATGCTTTTTCCAGACGGTGAAAAAATCAAAGTTGATAATTCGGGGGCGATTGTTGAGCCTAGTCAACTTAGAGCAGAAAAGAGAGTTGTTAGCAAAAATGAAGAAAATCCCACTGATTACGGAAAAATTACGCTTGAAGTTTTGCCAAATGGAAAAGAAGCAGATTTTAATCCTTATTCACAAATAGGCGGTTCAGAAAATTATTTAACAACAAAAAAATATTACGTAAAAGCAAAAGCGTTTTTGCTAAAACTTGCAGACGGCATTATTCTTGCAGAAAGTGAAAACGTAGGAGCACTATTTTTTAGCGAGGTTGATTTATGAAAAATTACACAAATCTTAGCGTGATGAAGTCAAGTCAAGTTAAAAATTTAAATTTATTCAAAGAAGAAACAATATCTTCAAAAGAAGAATTTAATCAGAAAGTTCAAAAAGGCATTTTGTACAAAGCGTTTGAGCCCCCAGCCAATGCAACAATGTTAAAGTTCAGATATTACAACGATGAAAACACTCTTATTGAACAAAACAATGTTCCTATAGTTTACGACGGCACTTCAATCAAAGAAATTGTGAATTATTATTTTTTGACAAATCAATCTAGCGGAATAATTTTTTCAAAATCTACTTGGCAAGCGGACGGCTGGACAAAAGAAAGTCAAAATGTTTCTCGAAATAAGCGTTATCTTTGGTGCGTGTCAGAAACTATTTACACAAACACTAAGGACGGTGAAAGCACAAACTTAACTGAGCCGATTATTGTTTCTGTTTTTGGCGAACAAGGCGAACGTGGAGCAATTTATTTAGGTCATTACGCAAGTTCGGCAAATGCTTATTCTGAAAACGAAAACGACATTTCAAGTGGCGACTATTTTCTTAACACGGTGGATTCATTTATTTACGTTTACGACAAAGACGCAAACACTTGGACAAAAATTTCTGATTATTCTGATTATCGCTACAATCAGTCAATAAATGATATTTTTGAAAACATAACAGATTCCACAGCCAAAGAAAATTTTATAAAAGCAAAAACAATTTGGGTTCAAAATCTTGCGGCGGCAGTTGCTAGAACAAAAGTTTTAATTTCAAACGACATAACGCTAACAAGTGGCACAGATTTAAGCGGAAAAACCACAAGTGGCAAAATCCACAGTGCAAACTTTGTAAGCGGTTCAAGCGGTTGGCAAATTGATTACGCTGGCAACGCCGAGTTTAACAACGCAACTATTCGAGGCATTTTGAAACTTTCAGTTTTTTCAGAAATCCCAGACGATTTAGACAATGGCGAAATATTTTTATATAACGGAGAGTAAAAAAAAATGGGAGCAATTACATTCAAAAGAAGTCCTTATATATTTGGAATTAAATACGGTTCAAAAACTTATGGACTTTTTACTTATACTGAAGAATATTTAGATTTTTTTTATTGCAAAGTTTGCATTGGAGTTAAATATAAAAATAAAGTTGTATATATTCCGTGCTTGCCCGTTGAAGATGTTGAAAAAGCAAATCTTTCCACATATAAATTTAATTTAAGATTTTATCATAAAAACAAAGAATATTGTTTTTTGTTGAAATCTAGTGAAAATTTAAAATCTATAATATCTTATGCACTTGCAAAATCTAGTGCAATAATTGGACAAAATGAATATTCAGACAAGTTTTATAAAAAAAACATAACTATAAGTTGTTTACAACCGCAACTTTATGGAATGAGAAACAAATATTACATTAAAGATATTACGACTAATTATGTATCATCAAGTATGCTTTCGGTTGAAATAAGTAATGAAGTTTTAGTTAATGGGGAACAAACCGCCTCGCTTATAGGAGGTGAATATACATCCCTAATCTCCATATCTATCCGCAATGGCGGGAGCAGAGAGCCTTATGCTTATGTAGAAATCTCGGGGGACATTGAGGGAACTATTTTTGTATACAAATTTACATATAGTCAAGGAAATTATATGACTTGTGAAATTATATGACTTGTGAAATTGAAAAAGCCGGAAATTCTTAAAAGTTTTAATTCAGATTTTACTATTTTTGTTAAAAATAATAAAAAAAAATGTAAAATCTTGCTGATTTTTTATTGACACAATAAATCAAATGTGCTAATATATAAACATAAGGAGGTAAAAAATGTCTAAATTAGACAAACGGCTAAAAAGAGCCGCATTGGTTCTAGGACTTGTACTTGTAGTCTTGCAAATTGTAAGTACAAGCCTAGATATAATCTTAAAATTGGTATAAGCACTAATTAAATACCAATGGGGGAGCAAAAAATATCTTGCTCCCTTTTAATATACTTTTATTTTTAAGAGGTTGTCAAATGAATTTAAATTCAAAATTAAAATTACTTATTTGTCTGTTATCAATTTTAATTGCTTGTACAGTTTTACAAATTGTTATGAAATTTATATAAAAAGGAATTTCAAAATGGAAAATAAAAACACTTGGGGCGGTGCTAGAAAAAATGCGGGCGGAGCAAGGCAAGGTGCTGGCAGAAAAAAAGGCACGCTAAACAAAGGCGAGCATAAAACTGGGCGAATTGTAATAACGTGTCTTGAAAGTGAAGAAACAGAAATTAAACAACTTGCAAAAAATCAAGGAAAAACTACAACTTCATTTATTTTAGAATGTGTAAAGTTTTACAAAGAAAATCACGCATTGTAATTTAAGTGTACAATCCAAAAATCAGCAAAGACTTGTTAAGTAAATCTTAACAAGTCATTTTTTTTGTCAAAAATCCGACT